>NZ_JACJRC010000018.1 GCF_014697025.1 Alkalinema sp. FACHB-956
CATGGCCTCTCCGGTGACTCCGCTGTGGAAGCTAATTCCTACCTCGATTACGCTATCAATGCTCTCTCCTAATTAATCTTTCTTGATTATTTAAACCCGAAGGTACAAAACCTTCGGGTTTTGATGTCTTTTCTACTTTTCTGCTTCTACCCCTTATTTAATTTTGCAAAAATTCTAGAATCTCTTGCTCGGAGAATTCCTTTGCCCTCGCTCCATGTTCAACCGCGACTAGAATTTATTCCTCAAACGTTTCAGCCTTGGGTATTGAGGCTACTGCACTTACTGTTACCTTTCGCATTGCGCTTTAGATTGCGCCGTTGGCTGCCTGCTGGTATCAACCAGGTAGAAGTGATCTATCCAGAACGTCTGGCTACAGCCTATCACCAATTTCAGCAGGGCAAAATTCGGCTTCTCATTGCCGCTCGTCATCCCGAAGTAGACGATCCCCTCAGCTATCTCTTTGTTCTTTCCCGCACCATTCCCCAAGTCGCCCAACAGCGCGGCATCCCACTGCAACAGCCGATTCATGCCCACTTTCTCTACGATCGCGGCATGACGATCTGGGCAGGGAACTGGTTAGGTTGGTTCTTTGCTCGGATTGGCGGTATTCCGATCCACCGAGGCAAAAGTCTGGATCTAAAAGGGTTAAAAGCCGCACGGGAAGTATTACTCAACGGGCAATTTCCCCTCGCTGTTGCCCCCGAAGGAGCCACCAACGGACATAGCCACATTGTCAGCCCCCTAGAACCCGGCGTTGCACAATTAGGGTTTTGGTGCGTAGAAGACCTCGTAAAAGCCGATCGACCAGAACAGGTTTGGATTTTACCGATCGGGATTCAGTACCATTACGCCTCACCTCCGTGGCGCAAACTTGATGACGTAATCAGCCAGCTAGAACAGGATACCGGGCTTTCCCAATTACCATTTTCCATCCCAGCCCTGAACAGCCCTGAACAGCAGATTTATCAACGGCTCTTGCGTTTAGGAGAACACTTGATCGCTCAGATGGAGAAATTTTATCAGCAGTTTTATCATCTGTCGATCGCACTAGAAACTAACCAAGATTGTAAATTAGATAAATCTCATCAGGTAGACGATCATCAACATCAACAAGCCCATTTAATTACACGACTGCAAACACTTTTAGACATCGCATTAACCATTGCAGAACAACATTTTGGGCTACCGTCTGAAGGAAACATTATCCAACGCTGCCGCCGTCTAGAAGAAGCCGGTTGGAAAATCATCTATCGCGAAGACATTACAAACTTACAAACCCTTGATCCCTTCAGCCGAGGGCTGGCCGATTGGGCTGCCACCGAAGCCCAGCTAGCCCTTCGCCATATGCGCCTTGTGGAAAGCTTCGTGGCTGTTACCCAGCCCTACCTGCAAACCCAACTCACCGTGGAGCAACTTGCAGAACTCACCCTCATCCTCTTCGATTTCGTTGCCCGCATCAAGGGAGATAAAATTCCCCAGCGACCTCAGTTGGGCTGGCGACAAACCCAAGTGACGATCGGTCAACCCATTTCCGTCAGCGATCGTTGGCCCTTGTACAATCGCGATCGTGCCTCCGCCAAGCAAGCCGTTCAAGATCTCACAGCCGATCTCTATCACGCCCTCGCGCAGGGAATCCCTTCCTACACAACGCCACAGGCACAGGAAGCCCATCCCCCGAAGCCGTTGTAGTTTACCAAACACCGTAGTTTACTGAACATCGCATTTTCTAAACAATTCTTAAGGAGACTGGGCAATCTAGGGTTGCCGATTGAGAATAGATCTTTGCACCAAAGAAGTGCTACATATACATCGTTCACTGTTTACACGTACCGCTGCATTCCAGCACCCATGGCAGAATCTCTTACACCTCCGACCGTTAAACCCCAACGCCCACATTTCTCCTCTGGCCCCTGCGCAAAACGCCCCGGCTGGTCAGTGAGCAACCTTCAAGATGCCTGCGTGGGTCGCTCCCACCGCTCTGCGGATGGAAAAGCCAAGCTCGCCGAAGCCATCGATCGCTCCAAACAAATCCTCGGCATTCCCGCAGACTACCGCCTTGGGATCGTTCCAGCCTCCGACACTGGAGCCGTGGAAATGGCCCTCTGGTCGGTTCTTGGTCAACGTCCCCTGGATATCCTTGCCTGGGAAAGCTTCGGGCAAGAATGGGTGAAAGATGTCGTAGACGAACTGAAACTACAAGACGTTCGGCTCCTGAAAGCCCCCTACGGCAGCTTACCCGATTTAACGACCGTCGATTTCAGCCACGACGTTGTCTTTCTGTGGAATGGCACCACCTCCGGCGTCCGCGTGCCCAATGGCGACTGGATTCCCAACGATCGCGAAGGACTCACCATTTGCGACGCCACCTCCGCCGTCTTCGCCATGGACATCCCCTGGGAAAAAATTGATGTTCTCACCTATTCCTGGCAAAAAGTACTCGGCGGCGAAGCCCAGCACGGCGTCATCGTCCTGTCTCCCCGCGCCGTCCAGCGGTTAGAAAGCTATCAACCCAGTTGGCCCATTCCCAAAATTTTCCGGCTAGCGCAGAAAGGCAAACTGATCGAAGGCATTTTCAAAGGCGACACAATTAACACCCCCTCCATGCTCTGCGTGGAAGACGTACTAGACAGCCTCAAATGGGCAGAAAGTCTCGGGGGACTCTCCGGCTTAATCACCCGCAGCACCGCTAACCTCCAAGCGATCGCCCAGTGGGTCGAAAAGAGCAATTGGGCTGGGTTCCTAGCGGAAAACGCCGAAGAGCGCTCCTCCACCTCCATTTGTCTGAAAATTGTCGATGAATGGTTCACAGGGTTGAGCGCCGACGATCAAGCCTCCATCGCCAAGAAGCTGACCAAAGTGCTGGAAAAAGAAGGCGTCGCCTACGACATCGCCCCCTACCGATCGGCCCCTCCAGGACTACGGATTTGGGGCGGAGCCACCGTCGAAACCAGTGATCTGGAAGCCTTACTGCCCTGGTTAGATTGGGCCTACGCCACCGTCAAAGCCGAAGCAACCCGCTAGGCATCCATTACAACATCTCCCTGGGGATGGGTGCATTAAGTCTAAATGCACCCATCCCCAATTTTTATGGTTACACCAATTTTTATGGTTACAGAAGTATTCATTTCAGCAATCCCTTACCCAGTGATTCAGTACAATGCAAACTATCACGCACCCTTGCATCGATCGTACACACGCCCATGGATATTTTGCACGGCACCTGGATTCCAGATACAGACCCAGAATTTATTCAAACCGGGCAATTTTACCTCTGGGTAGAAACAGAAGAAAACTCCCGCAGAAAACGGAGCCCTGAGACCCATCCGCGCCATTTACGCACCCCCGATCTCATCCCTTTTCTCTGCGAAACTCTAGGGATCAAGCCCTACAAAAACGCCGCCAAAGACCCTCACCAAGCCCTCGAAGCCGACATTATTCCCCGATCGTTCCTATTACCCACTGCCAAAAAACAGCCCCTCCCCTCCTGGGAAATGGCCCGGTATCTAGAAGCCGAATTGCCCGATCGCTACGAGTGGCAATACTGGGAAATTGATTGTTACGCAACCGTCATTTACCTAAATTATAAAACCAACGTCAACAACGTCATTAAATTCCTGAACGATTTGCATTTCCTCACACAATATCGCCTGAGTGATGTGCAAATGGGAGCTGACCTCTTGTTTTGGTATCACTATACCCAACGCTTCAAACAAGTGATTCTGCGCGATCAATACATTCCCGCCTTGAAATATCGCGAAATCACACCAGCCAGCCCCACCCCACCCCGCAAAACCACCCGATCGAAACCCGCGATCGCCGCAGCCCCTCCAGCCTTTGAAATCCATCCCGGCTGGGAAATTATTTCCGAGCAGTATGACACCCTGATTCAGACGGCCATCAGCCAGATGCCGTTACTCTGCTGTGCCGGATTTGCCGATCCCTCCGAACAAGCGTGCTTCTACGATCGGGAAACCCTGTTGCGCCACTTTTCCGAATGCCTGTTAGATGAAATTCTGATTCACACCCCCCGACCAACCGCACTGGAGAAAAAAATTCAGGGCACCCTCCTCCATGCCTGCCTCGACCCCAGCGATCCGTGGACAACCGCCGCCGCCCTAGGCTTGTATGAACAATGGCAACAATGGCGCGATCGCATCAACCAATCCCAAGCACCGGAAAATTTCAACCTCTGCTTTCAACTAGACGAACCCCAAGACCCAGACGATCCCTGGGAACTCGTCTTTCAAGCCTCCCCCAAAACCGATCCCTCCCACCGCATCGACCTGGGGCTTTATTGGCGCACCCATCGCAAAGATCGCCACAAACTCGGACTTGGCCAAGACTTTGAACAAAGCCTCCTGCTCCACCTTGGGTATGCTGCTCGCATTTATCCCAAACTCTGGGCAGGGTTAGAAACCGATCGCCCCAGCGAAATCACCCTCAACCTCAGCGAAGCCTTTGACTTTTTACAGGAATCCGCCTGGGTACTGGAAGCCGCTGGGTACCAAGTGCTCGTGCCGACTTGGTGGACACCCAAAGGCAGGCAACGCGCCAAAGTACGACTGAGAGCCCATACCCAGCCCAAATCCAGCAGCGAATCCACAGGCTACTTTTCCGCAACAGCCCTCGCCTCCTACGACTACGAACTCGCCATCGGCGATCAGACCATTAGCGAACGGGAATGGCAAACCCTGGTCAATAGCAAAATGCCCATGGTGCAATTCCGAGGGAAATGGATGGTATTAGACCAGGCCAAAATGAAACAAATGCTAGAGTTTTGGAAAAAAGAACGGGAACAGAAACCGGAACTCAGCTTGATCGACTTAATGAAATTTTCCGCTGGCAGTGACGATGATGTGGACCTAGCCGTCGATCACGATCGCACCCTGTCAGCCATGATCGATCGATTAAACCATCCCACCCAGATGGAAGAAATTGCCGATCCCCCAACCTTTCAGGGGCAGCTCCGTCCCTACCAACGGCGCGGCGTTTCCTGGCTAGTCTATTTAGAAAGCCTCGGACTCAACGGCTGTCTGGCAGACGACATGGGCATGGGCAAATCCGCCCAAGTCATCGCCCGTTTGGTCTATGAACGCGAACAGGGTCATCCAAAATCGCCAACCCGTCGTAGGAATGCTTCCACGATCGATCGACCGATCGACCTCGCCCCCACCCTCTTGATTGCCCCCACCTCCGTCGTTGGCAACTGGGGCAAAGAAATCGAAAAATTTGCCCCCCACCTGCGCTTCATGCTGCACCATGGGGCCGATCGCATTCGGGATGCCAAAGCCCTGAAAACCGCGATCGCCGATTGTGATGTCGTCATCACTTCCTACACCCTAGCCCGCATGGACGAAGCCCTCCTGAGTGGCCAAACCTGGCATCGCATCGTCATCGACGAAGCCCAGAACATCAAAAATCCCAAAGCCGCCCAAACCAAAGCCATCCTCAAACTGCCCAGTACCCATCGCCTCGCCCTCACTGGCACCCCCGTCGAAAACCGGCTGATGGATCTATGGTCGATTTTTAACTTTTTAAATCCCGGTTACCTGGGCAAAGAATCGCAGTTTCGACAATCCTTCGAAATTCCCATTCAAAAAGACAACAACCTCAGTCAATCCCAAACCCTTAAGAAACTCGTTGAACCGTTCATCCTGCGCCGCGTCAAAACCGACCCCGCCATCATCCAAGACCTCCCCGACAAAGTCGAACAGAAATGCTACTGCAACCTGACCAAAGAACAAGCCTCCCTCTACCAAGCAGTCGTTAAAGAAATCAGTGAATCGATCGACCAAATCACTGGAATCAAGCGTAAAGGGATGATTTTAGCAACGCTGACGAAACTCAAACAAATCTGCAATCATCCCATGCAGTTCCTCCAGGATAATAGTGAATTCACTGCCACTCGATCGCACAAACTAGAGCGACTTTTGGAAATGATTGAAGAAATCAGATCAGAAGGAGAAAGCCTCCTGATATTTACGCAATTTACAGAAATCGGTGAAGCCCTAGAGAAAACCTTCAAACAACAGCATTACAACACCTACTATCTCCATGGAGGAACCCTCCGAGCCAAACGGGAAAAAATGATTGCCGAATTCCAAGATCCCAACACCGAACCCTCCATTTTCATTCTCTCCCTCAAAGCTGGAGGCGTCGGCATCACCCTCACCCGAGCCAACCACGTCTTTCACTTCGATCGCTGGTGGAACCCCGCCGTAGAAGACCAAGCCACCGATCGCGCCTTCCGCATTGGCCAAACTAAAAACGTCTTCGTCCACAAATTCATCGCCCTGGGAACACTGGAAGAGAAGATCGATCAAATGATTGAAGATAAGAAAAAACTTGCAGGGGCGATCGTGGGTAACGACGAAGCCTGGTTAAGCGAACTCGATAATCGCGCCTTCAAACAGTTGATTGCTTTAAATAAAAAAGCGATCGTAGACTAGCCACCCTCCAGCAGATCCGTCATCCGCCGGTTACAGCAAACGTCCCCCGCTCAAATTCCCCAGCACTCCAGATTCACTACCCAACTCACCACCCGATTCACTACCGCTCAGGAAACAGCTCAGGAAACAGCTCAGGAAACAGCTCAGGAAACAGCTCAGGAAACATTATGGCAAAGCAAAACGAATTCAGTCGCAACTGGTGGGGCCAACGCTTTATCGAAGCCCTAGAATCCTTCACTGAAACCAATCGCCTCAGCCGAGGCCGCTCCTATGCCCGAGGCAACAAAGTCAAAAGCTTTACCATTGCAGATGGCCACATCACAGCCAAGGTCAGAGGCTCCGTTAACCCCTATTTTGGAGTTTATAAAGAACCCCTCTACACCACAGAAATTGAATTTCCTTTAATCAGCGAAGCCCAATGGGCCGCCATCATTGCCTTAATTGCCACCAAGGCCGGATTTCTGTCCAAATTAATGATGAATGAAATTCCAGAAAACATTGAAGAACCTTTCAAAACCCTAGGAATTCATCTCCTGCCCCAACGACGATCGGACATCATCACCCGTTGCTCCTGCCCCGACTACAGCAATCCCTGCAAACACATTGCAGGCGTTTATTACCTGATTGCCGCAGAACTCGATCGCGATCCATTTTTACTCTTTGAACTCCGAGGCATCCCCCGCGATCGCTTTCAATCCCTCCTCGCAGAATCCCCCCTGGGCAAAGCTATGTCCCAGGGACTCAATCGCAGTGCCACACCCTTAACGACGATCGAGAGTTTTTACCCCCGTCCCCAACTAATCCCCGCCGAAAAGCCCCCCAGTCTCAAGGAATTCTGGATGGGCAGCCAAAGCCTACCCAAGGAGAGCGAACCGATCGAAGCTATTCCCATTTCCGGCATTTTGTTAAAAAAACAAGGCGACTTTCCCCCATTTTGGGAACATCAAACATCCTTTCTTGAACTCATGGAAGAAATCTATAATCGCGTGAAAAATAATAACAAAGATATTTTCTAGCATTTAACTCATCTACTATAGTCAGTCACAGGAGTTATACGAAAATTACTTAAGTAATCACGTAAACAGTCATACGAATAGTCACAAGAGTCAAAATTTGTTCACATTAGCTAAACAAATCATCGAGTGGGTAAAACTGCAACGTTCAATTAAGAAAATATTAGAGGGAAATATGTATGTGTCTTGCAATCCCTGGAGAACTACTGCGAATCACCAATGATGACCCATTGACCCGATCGGGATTCGTTAAATTTGGGGGCGTCACCAAAGAAGTCAATTTGGCCTATGTTCCAGAGGTCAAAATTGGGGATTATGTCATCGTTCATGTCGGCTGTGCGATTAGCATTCTCAACGCTGAGCAAGCCCAGCAAATCTTTACAGACCTCGAAGCCATGGCCCAAGCTCAGGAATCCGAGGAGGCATCGGATGAAATATCTGGATGAATATCGCAACGCATCCGCCATTCAGCAATACGCACAAGCAATAGCAGACATCACAACCCAGCCTTGGACAATCATGGAAATCTGTGGCGGCCAAACCCACACGATCCTGAAATTCGGCTTAGAACAACTCCTGCCCACCCACCTCACCATTATCCACGGCCCCGGCTGCCCCGTGTGCGTCACCGCGATCGAAACCATCGAACAAGCCCTCTGGCTCGCCGCCCAACCCCCAGTCATTTTCTGCTCCTTTGGGGACATGTTGCGCGTCCCCGGCTACGATCGAGACTTGCTCACCCTCAAAGCCCAGGGCGGCGATGTCAGAACCGTGTATTCGCCCTTAGATGCCGTCAAAATCGCCCAAGCTAATCCCGATCGCGAGGTCGTCTTTTTTGCCGTGGGTTTTGAAACCACCGCCCCCGCAACCGCCCTAGCCGTGCATCTAGCCCAGCAGCAGCAA
Organism: Alkalinema sp. FACHB-956; assembly: GCF_014697025.1. Taxonomy (NCBI): domain Bacteria; kingdom Bacillati; phylum Cyanobacteriota; class Cyanophyceae; order Leptolyngbyales; family Leptolyngbyaceae; genus Alkalinema; species Alkalinema sp. FACHB-956. Next base: position 8,366 of record NZ_JACJRC010000018.1, read on the forward strand.
CTCACTAATTTTTCGATGTTGGTCGCCCATGTCCTCGTTCCCCCCGCAATGGAGCAATTGTTAGCGGCTCAAAACTGCCAAATTCAAGGCTTTTTAGCCGCAGGGCATGTTTGCACCGTCATGGGCTACGGTGAATACGAAACGATCGCCAGCCGTTATCGCGTTCCCATCGTCGTTACAGGGTTCGAGCCGTTGGATATTATGCAGGGAATCTATCACTGTGTGCAGCAGTTGGAAGCGGGAACTGCCCAAGTAGAAAATCAGTATGCCCGATCGGTTCAGCCCCAAGGGAATCTCACAGCCCAGTCATTTATGCAACAGGTGTTTGAGGTCTGCGATCGATCGTGGCGCGGCCTAGGAACCATCCCCAACAGCGGACTACGATTAAAGCCCAGTTACGCTCAATTTGACACAGCCCAGCGCTTTGCTCTACCCACAGGGAAGCCGCCCAGTGACACCTTAGAGAACGTCCAAGAAAACGTAAACGACAATGCCAATTCCACCTGCATCAGCGGTTTAATTCTACAAGGCTTACGGAAGCCCTACCAATGCTCCGTCTTTGGCACAAAATGCACCCCAGAGCATCCCCTCGGAGCCCCCATGGTTTCCTCTGAGGGAGCCTGTGCCGCCTATTACCATTATCAATCTCTGACCCATTCCCACCCGTCTACTTCGTCCTAACAGCCCAGTTACTCTTCACTTTTCACTATGCAGGATAATCCAGAGTTTAACACGCCAGATTTCAACTGCCCTTTGCCCCTTCATTCCACCGACCATATTCTCATGGGTCATGGCGGCGGTGGCAAGTTAATGCAGCAATTAATCGAAGGATTATTTTTACCCAATTTCAACAATCCCCTTCTTAATCAGCGACACGATAGCACTGTTATTAATTTAGGGGATACTAGAATCGCATTTACAACCGATTCTTATGTGATTCAACCCTTATTTTTTCCCGGTGGAGACATCGGTTCCCTAGCAGTCAACGGAACCGTCAACGATCTCGCCATGGGGGGTAGTCGTCCCAGCTATCTCAGCGTCGGGTTAATTATCGAAGAAGGGTTCCCGATCGCCACTCTAGAAAAAATTATCCAGTCAATGCAAGCCGCCGCAGATCATGCAAAAGTCCAGATTGTTACAGGAGACACAAAAGTTATTGATAAAGTTATCAATCGTAACCATGAGAAAAGTCACGGTAGTAGCCTATTTATCAATACTGCGGGAATTGGTATTGTGGAACACAAAATGACCCTTGCACCCCGATCGATTCAAATAGGCGATGTCATCCTATTAAATGGCGACTTAGGCCGACATGGCATGGCAATCATGGCCCTACGAGAAGGACTCCAGTTTGACAGCCCGATCGTCAGTGACTGTGCCCCCCTCGCAGAACCGATTTTAGCCTTGCTCGAGCAAGGCATTCCCATCCATTGCCTCCGCGACCTGACCCGAGGCGGACTCGCTAGCGCCGCGATCGAACTCGCAGAAGCCGCTAACGTTGAAATCGAATTAACCGACGACGCTATTCCCGTCCATGACACCGTGCGCGGAGCCTGCGAAATTCTCGGGCTTGATCCCATCTATGTTGCCAATGAAGGCCGATTTATCGCCATTGTGCCCCCCGATACCGTCGAAGCAGCCTTGAGCATACTTCATCAATTTTTTCCCCAGCAAGCCTGTGTCATCGGCCAAGTGCGATCGAAGGCTCCCAACATCGATCGGGGTTACGTTACAATCCGCAATTCCCTAGGAGTCAAGCGCATTCTCACACTCCTCACAGGAGATCCCTTACCCAGAATTTGCTGATAGAGTTGCGAATATAGTTGTTAATACGGTTGTTAATACGGTTGCGGATAGAATAGTTTTTCCGTTCCTTACCAAGCATCACAAAACCCTAACTTCATCAGGAAACGCTCATAACGATTAATTTTCTCGCCATCTTCACAAGATCCTCAACTCCATGCCCTATCTTCAAAATCAAAAGTTTGAAGCAATCAGTTGAGGGTTTTCCTCATGGTCACTCATTTCCACGTCACCGATCTCCAATCCCTGGAAGCCTTGATTCAGTCCGTCAAAGCCGCCCAGGCCACCTTTGCCACCTACAGTCAAGAACAAGTCGATCACATCTTTAAGCAGGCCGCCCAAGCCGCCAACGTCGCCCGGATTCCCCTCGCTAAACTCGCCGTACAGGAAACCGGCATGGGCATCATAGAAGATAAAGTGATTAAGAATCACTTCGCCTCGGAATTCATCTACAACAAATACAAACACGAAAAAACCTGCGGCATCCTAGAAGAAGATGAGGCCCTCGGCTACCAAACAATCGCGGAACCCGTTGGCATCCTCGCAGGCATTGTCCCCGTCACCAATCCCACCTCCACCACCATTTTTAAGGCATTGCTGGCACTGAAAACCCGCAATGCCATTATTTTTTCCCCCCATCCCAAGGCCAAACAATGCACGATCGAAGCAGCCAAAATCATTCTGCAAGCTGCTGTGGCTGCCGGAGCCCCCGAGGGGATCATTGGGTGGATTGAGGAACCCACCGTCGTCCTGTCCCAAGCCCTGATGCGCCATCCCGACATCAAACTCATCATCGCCACCGGTGGCCCCAACATGGTGAAGGCCGCCTACTCCTCCGGCCATCCCTCCCTGGGCGTGGGTGCAGGCAATACCCCGGCAGTGATTGACGAAACTGCGCACATCAAAATGGCCGTCTCCTCCATCCTGCTCAGTAAAACCTTTGACAACGGCATGATCTGCGCCAGTGAGCAAGCCGTCATTGTCATGGATGACGTTTACGAAGCTGTCAAACAGGAATTCCGCGATCGGGGAGCCCATTTCCTCAGCCCCGCAGACACGGAGCAATTGCGCCAGCACGTCCTCGAAGATGGCCATATGAATCCCGCGATCGTCGGGCAACCCGTCGCCAAAATTGCCGACATTGCTGGACTAACGCTGGAAGGCTGGGACACTCCAGAAGGCACGCCCCCAACTATGCCCAAGGTTTTGATTGCTGAAGTTGAAACCATTGGGGAATCGGAACCCTTTTCCCATGAGAAACTGACTCCGATTCTTGCGATGTATCGAGTTCCCACATTTACGGAAGCAGTTCAAACCGCAGAAAAGTTTGTCGAATTTGGTGGTAAAGGTCACACTGCGGTGTTATACACAGCACCGAATAACCACAGTCACATTCAAGAATTTGAAACCCATCTGAAAACATCGCGGGTATTGATTAACACACCGTCCTCCCAAGGCGCGATCGGCGATCTTTACAACTTCCACCTGGATCCCTCGTTAACGCTAGGATGCGGTAGCTGGGGCGGTAACACCATTTCAGCCAACGTGGCCCCGCACCATTTGTTGAACGTCAAAACCGTCTCCGAACGGCGGGAAAACATGCTGTGGTTCCGTGTCCCGCCCAAGGTTTACTTTAAGTACGGAGCCGTTTCTTTTGCACTCAAGGAAATCACCGATCGTAAACGCGCCTTCATCGTCACCGATAAACCGTTATTTGACCTCGGCGTCACGAAGCCAGTCACCGACACCTTAGACCATCTCGGCATCACCCATCAAACTTTCTACGATGTCGAACCCGATCCCTCCCTAGACACCGTCCAGCGGGGCCTGAGCCAAATTCAACTGTTTGAGCCGGATGTCATCATCGCGATCGGGGGTGGGTCGCCCATGGATGCCGCCAAGGTCATGTGGTTGATGTACGAACAACCGGAGACGGAATTTGAGGGCTTGGCCACGCGCTTTATGGACATTCGTAAGCGGGTCTACGAGGTGCAGCCCCTCGGCCAAAAGGCGATGATGATTGCCATTCCCACCACCTCCGGCACCGGGTCAGAGGTTACGCCCTTTGCCGTCGTCACCGACACCCGCACAGGCATTAAATATCCCCTCGCCGACTACGCCCTGACCCCCACCATGGCGATCGTCGATCCGGAACTCGTCATGCACATGCCGAAGAAGCTGACTGCCTACGGTGGCTTGGATGCCCTCACCCACGCGATCGAAGCCTATGTCTCCGTCTTCGCTTCAGAATTTACCAACGGGTTAGCCCTGGAAGCCATTCGCCTATTGGTGAAATATCTACCCGCCGCCTACCAAGAGGGAGCCGAAAATCCCAAGGCCCGCGAGAAAGTTCATTACGCCGCCACTATGGCCGGAATGGCCTTTGCCAACGCCTTCCTGGGCATTTGTCACTCCCTAGCCCACAAATTGGGTTCAGCATTCCATGTGCCCCATGGTCTAGCGAATGCTTTACTGATCACCCAAGTGATTCGCTACAATGCGACGGATGTGCCCTTCAAACAAGCGATCTTCCCGCAGTATAAATACCCCAACGCCAAATGGCGCTATGCCCGCATCGCCGATTATCTCAACCTCGGCGGCAACGATGAAGCCGAAAAAGTAGAACGCCTCATCGCCACGATCGAAGACCTGAAACGCAAATTAGACGTACCAGCCACCATTAAAGCCGCGATCGCAGTCGATGAGCCGCAATTCCTGGATCACTTAGAAACCATGGCAGAACAAGCCTTTGATGACCAATGCACAGGGGCTAACCCTCGCTATCCCCTGATCCAAGATTTGCAGGATTTGTATCTCGCTGCCTATCACGGGCCATCGGCAGACACGAACTTAGTAGCCAATGAGGTGCCCACGGACTTACCCAGCGATGGGCTACAAAAGATTGGTTGCTAGTAATTCACGAGTGACCCCAAGGTTGGACAGACCTTGGACAGCAAATTGTGGGTGTGTTGAATCAAGTAACCCACCCACAAGCTGAAATTTCTCACAGCAGCATCGGCCAGCCAACAGAAACAAACCAACAGAAACGAACCGACACAGGCCAAATAACATACGTCAAACAACATACACATACACCAACCAACATACGCCAAACAACACAGGGCAACCTACAAGGAGTGGGTTATGCAAGTTTCAGTCAACCAATGTGCCGATCGCGCCCATGACATTCTCCGATCGGAGCACCATCCCCTTGATATCTTCTTTGAACCCAAAACCGTTGCCGTCATCGGTGCAACAGAACGATTGAATAGTGTTGGTCGAACCATTCTCTGGAATTTGATTCGCCATCCCTTTGGGGGAACTGTTTTTCCAGTCAATCCAAAGCATCATAATGTCTTGGGTATTAAAGCCTATCCAACGATCGGAAGCATTCCAGAAACCGTTGACCTAGCCATTATCGTAACCCCGGCTCAGACCGTTCCCAATATTGTCCGCGAATGTGTTGATGCAAACGTCAAGGCAGCCATTATTTTATCCGCAGGCTTCAAGGAAATTGGCGCAGATGGCATTGCCCTAGAACAACAAGTTTTAGCCGAGGCAAAGCGCGGTCAACTCAGGATCATCGGCCCCAATTGCCTCGGCGTCATGAATCCCCAGGGTGGATTTAACGCCACCTTTGCCAGCACGATCGCCCGACCTGGCAACATCGGTTTTATCAGCCAAAGTGGAGCCCTTTGTACCGCCATTCTGGACTGGAGCTTCCGGGAAAACGTCGGGTTTAGTAAATTCATTTCGATCGGGTCCATGGCCGATGTTGGCTGGGGCGATCTGATTTACTACCTAGGCGATGATCCCTACACCAAAAGCATTGTCCTGTATATGGAATCCGTGGGCGACGTGCGATCGTTCCTGTCCGCCGCGCGGGAAGTCGCCTTGACCAAACCGATTATCGTCATTAAAGCAGGCCGTACCCAAGCTGCCGCCCAAGCTGCTGCCTCCCATACGGGCGCATTAGTCGGCAGTGATGCCGTTTTTGATGCCGCCTTACGACGCTGCGGCGTTCTGCGAGTCAATAGCATTGCTGAATTATTCGACATCACCGAAGTCCTCGCCAAACAACCCCGTCCCAAGGGCAAACGCCTGACAATTATTACCAATGCAGGTGGCCCTGGGGTTCTCGCCACCGATGCCCTGATTAGCGACGGGGGGCAGCTTGCAGAACTTTCCGAGGAGACGATCGCAGCCCTTAACCAGGTTCTGCCCGCCCACTGGAGCCACAGCAACCCGATCGATATTTTGGGCGACGCCACCCCCGATCGCTATGCCCAAGCCATTGAAATTGCCGCGCAAGATCCCAACAGCGATGGATTATTGGTGATTTTGACCCCCCAGGCCATGACCCATCCCACCCAAACCGCCCAGCGGTTACAGAAGTATGCCAACCTCGGGAAACCCATTCTCGCCAGTTGGATGGGGGATACGGAAGTGGAAGCGGGGGCAGAACTGCTCAACCAAGCCAGCATTCCCACATTCCCGTTTCCCGATACAGCAGCGCGCATGTTTAACTACCTCTGGCGCTACAGCCAAAATCTGCGCAGCATCTATGAAACGCCTGTTTTATCCTCTGAAAATAACCACGCTCCCCATCGATCGACGGTTCAGAGCATTTTACACGAAGCATTAGACCAAGGCCGGACTTTGCTAACGGAAATCGAGTCCAAATCCCTTTTAGCCGCCTATGACATCCCGATCGTACCCACCCAGGAAGCACTGAGTGAAGATCAAGCCGTTAACATCGCTGACGAGATCGGGTATCCCGTCGTTCTTAAATTGCTATCGAAAACCATTACCCACAAAACCGATGTCGGTGGTGTACAACTGAATATTCGCAACGCAGATGCTGTCAGAACGGCCTATCGAACCATTCAGCAATCCGTCACGCAAAAAGTAGGAGACACAGCTTTTAATGGCGTCACAGTGCAACCGATGCTGAATCAGAAAGGCTATGAACTCATCATCGGCAGTAGCTACGATCCCCTCTTTGGGCCAGTTTTAGCCTTTGGAGCCGGAGGACAATGGGTCGAAGTCTTTCAAGATGTCGCGATCGCCCTACCGCCCGTAACCACAACCTTAGCCAAACGACTCATGGAACGCACCAAAATTTACCATGCGTTGCAAGGGGTACGCGGTGAACAGCCCGTGGATTGTGCCGCTCTTGAGCAGTTGATCGTCCGCTTTAGTCAACTCGTCGTCGAGCAACCGCAAATTAAGGAAATTGAAATCAATCCGCTCCTAGCCCACGGCAACACTTTAACCGCTCTCGATGGCCGAGTCGTCCTCCACGATCGCACGATCGCCCCGGCAACCATTGCCAAACCCGCCATTCGTCCCTATCCCACCCAATACTGTTCCACTTGGCAATTGCAAGACAAAACAACAGTCACCATTCGTCCTATCCGGCCAGAGGACGAACCCTTGCTCATTCAATTCCACAAAACCTTGTCCGAACAGAGCGTATATTTGCGTTATTTCCATTTGATTAAATTAAACCAACGCATTGCCCACGAACGACTCCTACGCCTATGTTGCATCGACTACGATCGGGAAATGGCCCTCGTCGCCGATTACCAAAATCCCGCAACAGGAGAACGGGAAATGCTAGGCATTGGTCGCCTCAGTAAACAGCATGGCGTCAACGAAGCCGAATTTTCATTACTCGTCAGCGATCGCTATCAACACCAGGGGCTAGGCAGCGAAATTTTGCGTCGGTTAATTGAGATCGGCAAAGCAGAAGGCTTAGACTGGATTCGGGCCACCATTCTCAGCGAAAATCGCGATATGCAACATGTGTGCGATAAACTCGGCTTCCAATTGCGCAGAACCGCCGATCCTAGCGTCATTGACGCAGAAATTGCGCTCCGATCGTGATCATCAATCGTGATCCGCGATCGCTGAGGAGACTTGGGAGAGCGGGCCTCTCTCTCCCGAACCGACCCAGCCCTCGTCATCAATTGTTACAGAGACTACAGTCCCCTTCACAAGTTCCTCAACTTTTTGTCTTACTCTAAAAGCATAAAAAGAAGTTACTCGACTCGACCGGAGAGAGTAGATTATGCAAGTTCCGCTTCAAATCATCAGCCGTAGTTTTTCCGTTACTCCCGCGATCGAAACTGCCATTCAAGAAAAAGTAGAGAAACTTACCCAGTTCTGCGATCGCATGACCAATTGTCGAGTCACCCTAGAAAGCACAGCAGGCCGTCATCAGCAAGGCAACCTATACCAAGTTCGCATCGACCTCTCTGTTCCCGGCAAGGAAATCATTGTTAATCGTAATTCCGATGCCGACCACTCCCACGAAGACCTTTACGTTGCACTTAGAGATTCCTTTGACGCCGCTAAACGACAACTCCAAGACTATGTAGCGTTACGTCAGGCTTAATTTTACTAGTTTCTAACACTGCATCATGCATTAGCATTTCTCCTAACAACTTGATTTAAAGGCAATCTGCCGATCGTGGGATGAGCGATCGGCATTTTATGATCTATACCAAATTTGATCATGGAGCACGATCGCTGATCTCTTCAGTAAATTACATCAGCCATTAACTGATCAGAAGGCTTTTCCTGTTCTCCCAATTCCTGGATAAGCGCGGCCACCAATCCCGTCCAACCCGTTTGATGACTCGCGCCAATCCCTGCACCATTATCCCCATGGAAGTACTCATAGAACAGAATGAAATCTTGCCAATGGCGATCGGATTGCAAGATAGCGCTGCCTCCATAGACCGGACGATGCCCCGCCTCATTGCGCAGAAAGATTTGCGTCAACCGTCGGGACAGAAGCATCGCTACTTCCTGAAGATTCATCCACTGGCCTGACCCCGTTGGGCATTCCACCTGAAACTCATCCCCCAAATAGCGATGGAACGTTTGCAAAGATTCAATCAACAGGAAATTGACCGGAAACCAAATCGGCCCACGCCAATTAGAATTACCACCAAATAAACCGCTACTGGATTCGGCAGGTTCATAGTCCACACGGCATTCCTGACCATTGGCATAGAAAATATAGGGATTTTCCGCATGGTAACGCGAAACGGCTCGAATCCCAAAGTCGCTTAAAAATTCGGAAGAATCCAGCATTTTTTGTAAAATACGCCGGAGCTTATCCTGAGACGCGATCGCTAGCAACCGCCGTGCTCCCACACCGCGCGTCTCCATACAAGCCACATTCCGGCGTAGATCGGGCCGATGCTGAATAAACCACTCCAAGCGTTTCTTAAAATTCGGCAACTGCTGTAGAGTCTCTGGCTCTAAGGTAGCCACTGCAAACAACGGAATTAAACCCACCATCGATCGTACTTTTAATTCAATTTGTCGATCGTCCGGTAAATGCAAAACATCATAGTAAAAACCATCTTCTTCATTCCACAGGGATACTTCCATATCACCAATTCGATTCATCGCATCCGCAATGTAGAGATAATGCTCAAAAAACTTTGTGGCAATATCCTCGTACACAGGATTAGTTTTGGCGAGTTCTAGGGCGATCGTTAGCATATTCAGGCAATACATCCCCATCCAGCTCGTCCCATCGGACTGGTCAATATGTCCCCCCGTCGGCAACGCCGCACTCCGATCGAACACGCCAATATTATCCAATCCCAAAAAGCCTCCTTGGAAGACGTTTCTCCCTTCCACATCCTTGCGATTGACCCACCAGGTAAAATTCAGCATCAACTTTTGAAAAACCCGCTCCAAAAATAAGCGATCGGCTTTACCGTACAGTGTTTGCTCAATCTGGTAAACGCGCCAAGTTGCCCAGGCATGAACCGGAGGGTTGACATCCCCAAAGGCCCACTCATAGGCGGGAATTTGGCCATTCGGATGCATGTACCATTCCCGCGTCAACACATCTAACTGATACTTGGCAAAATCCGGATCGATCATTGCTAACGGAATACAGTGAAACGCCAAATCCCAAGCCGCAAACCAAGGATATTCCCATTTATCACACATGGATAAAATATCATCCGTATGGAGATGAATCCATTCATGATTACGTCCCCGTTTACGTTCCACGGGTGGCTGATTTGCTGAGTCCCCCTTGAGCCAATCCTCCAGCACGTAGTGATAATACTGCTTACACCACAGCATTCCCGCAAAGGCTTGCCGCTGCACATTCCGCGCATCGTCACTCAGCGCAAAGGGCGTAATCCGATGGTAGAATTCATCCGCTTCCCGTTGGCGCGCTAGGAATGTGGCATCAAACTCAGCAGTGAACATCGATCGATCCCCAGCCAGCACTTCCACCTGATCTGGAGATAGGTCACTCAGCCGTAACTGAACTGTTCGCACTTCTCCCGGAGCAAGTTCTAATACATAATGCAACGCAGCTTTCGTACCGATATGATTGGGATTAACCGCACTCTTTGCTTCTTCAATAATATACCGATGAATACTATCCTTCACATAGGGAGAATCATTGGGCAGCGAAAATACTTGTTCGCTATTGGTTTCATTTTCCGTAAACAGGAGTTCCTCAGCCCTCTGTGAGTATAACCAGCGTTGACCTAGAGTTGGATGACTGGCTTGAATCACTGAGTGATGATGATCTTCGAGTGCCTGTAAGATGGGTTTATCAGACTCTCCATTCCATGACCAAGTATTGCGAAACCAAAGACTAGGCAAGAGGTGTAGCGTTTTTGATTCTGGCCCTCGATTCGTTAACGTAACTCGAATTAGAATATCATCCGTCGATCGCTTGGCATATTCCACCATCACATCGAAGTAACGATTTTCATCGAAAATTCCTGTATCCAGCAATTCAAACTCCGGCTGATGGCGATCGCGACGCCGATTTTCCTCAACCAATTGGCTATAGGGAAACGCTTGATGGGGATACTTGTATAACGCCTTCATGTAAGAATGCGTTGGCGTATTCTCTAAATAGAAATAGTACTCCTTGACATCCTCACCATGATTCCCCTCATTTCCCGTCAACCCAAACAGACGTTCTTTCAAAATGGCATCTTCCCCATTCCACAGCGCGATCGCAAAGCATAGGCGTTGGTGATTATCCGAAATGCCCAGCAGGCCATCCTCACCCCAGCGGTAGGCCCGAGAACGCGCTTGGTCATGGCTAAAGTAATCCCAAGCGGAACCATAGGGGCTGTAGTCCTCCCGTACCGTTCCCCACTGCCGATCGCTTAAATACGGCCCCCAGCGTCGCCAATGGGCAGTGTGCGATCGAGCCTCTTCTAAGCGCAATTCTTCTTGGGTTTTCACTGAAGTATCACGATTTGCATCAGGATTAGCCATTATCTTCACCAACACTTTAACAAATACATCTCAGAACTGAAAAAACACGATTACAACAAAAGCTTCTAGAAAAATACAGAAACAGCAAAACAGTGATTAGAAAAATTATTGCTCTCGGTAATTCCAAAGCAGTCCACCATCCACCACAAACGTGCTGCCTGTGATGTAATTCGCCTCAGACGACGCTAAAAACGCCACCAGAGAGGCCACATCCTGGGGTTGCCCTAACCGTGCCAAAGGAATGTTATTCAGCAGGGCATTGAGCTTGTCGGGATCATTGAGTAACTTGGTATTGATGGGAGTTTCGATCGCGCCCGGTGCCACATTGTTAATCGTGATTCCCAGCGACCCCAGTTCCACCGCCAAATTACGAGTTAACATTTTCATGCCCCCTTTGCTAACACAGTAGGCTGCGAAGTTGGGAAACGGTAAATCTTCATGCACCGAACTGATGTTAATAATTTTACCGGGACGTTGGGTTGCTATCAGATGTTGAACAAACGCCTGGGTTGCAAAAAAGACCCCCTTCAAATTCACGTTGAGAACCGTGTCGTAATCTGCTTCTGTCACTTCCCAAAAAGGCGCATGTTTTTCAATACCCGCATTGTTCACTAGAATATCCAATTTGCCAAAGTGAGCAATGCTTTCAGAAATCAACTCACGCACCATTTCAAGATTACCTAAATCCGCTTGAATTGTGCGTCCTCGGGAATGGGGACATTCTGCCAAATAGCATTTTCCCCCGATCGCCTGAACCTTTTCCAGGGTTTCTTCAGCGCCTTCAGGATGCGATCGATAGTTAATGACCACATCGGCCCCAGCCTGCGCCAGTTTGAGCACAATTCCCTGCCCAATCCCTTGACTACTCCCCGTCACCAACGCAACTTTTCCTTCCAGTGTCATAGGAGCCACTCCTAAATAATTTCTACGTCAATCTATGGGATTAGGTATAGAGAAAAAGTCTGAATATTAGCTGAGAACGCCCTAAATGCTCCATTGAGTCCTAGAGTTAACTCTCTCAGGCAGTCCTTAGCCACCCATCATTCACCACCGAGTTAAAACCACAATACTAATCACAACCCAAGCAATAATCTCAATTCTCATACCAAATCAACTTGTGATTGCAACCCATAACGATCCCCCTAAATCCCCCTTAATAAGGGGGACCTTGAAAGAAATTGGCTGAATTCCCCCCTTAATAAGGGGGGTTAGGGGGGATCAGATCTGTAGCAGTGATAAATCCATTTGGTATCAATCTCAACCTTCAAATCTATCCTGGGTAGCCTCGCTATGCAGCCAACCTCAAAAGCAACCTCACAGGCCATTTCACAAGCAAACGATCCTTCAGCAGATCATCCAACCATCGTTGTAGGCGGCGGCTTTGTAGGGTTATTCACGGCTCTACATTTAAGTCACCAAAACTACTCCCACCCCATCCTGTTAATTGAACAAAACGATCGCTTTAGCTTTAAACCCCTCCTGTATGAATTATTGAGTCATGAATTGCACAGCGAACAGGTTTATCCCAGATACCAAGACCTCCTCGCTGGCAGTCGAGTGAAATTTGTACAGGATACAGTCACCACGATCGACCTCCATCAAAAACAAATCACTGTCGCATCCGGCCAGCAGTACGACTATGGCAACTTAGTCTTAGCCTTGGGCAGCAAGACCACCTATTTCCACACCCCAGGAGCCGATCGCCACACCTTTCCCCTCACCAACGGAGCCGAAGCGATCGCCCTACGCAGGCACCTACGAACCCGTCTGCACGAGGCTTTACAACTCAAAACCTGCGCAGAACGCCGTGCCCTCTTAACCGTCGCGATCGTCGGTGCAGGGCCTGCGGGAATTGAATTAGCCTGTACACTGGCGGATTTACTCCCCATTTGGTACGACGAACTCGGCGGCGATAGTCACGAAATTCGCATTGTCTTAGTCAACCGCAGCCGCGAGTTACTCAAAGGAGACATCAACAGTCAACTCCGCTGCACCGTACAGCGGGCATTGAAACAACGACAAGTTGAGTTTCTCTTTGATGCAGCCGTCAGTGAAATCCAATCCGATCGCCTTCACTACCAACAACATAAACAAGACCACACATTAAACGCTGGAACCATCGTCTGGACAGCAGGCACCAGTCCCAATTCCTTGTTGATGACGTTACCCATCGCCGCTGAAAATCGCGATCCGCGCGGACGCTTAATCGTCACCCCCATGCTGCAACTCCCCGAATTCCCCGAAGTCTTCGCCGCTGGAGATTGCGCCATCACTCCCAGCAATCCTCAGCCACCCACCGCCCAAGTCGCCTACCAGCAAGGACAGGCGATCGCGCAAAATCTCAAATTACAAACTGAAGGCAAAGCGCTCCTTCCCGTGCAAGTCTACCTACGGGGAACCTTAATGAAACTGGGCTTAAACGAAGGCGTCGCCAATCTTTTCAACAAAGTGCAAATCAAAGGTCAACCAGGACATCTAATGCGGCAGGCCACCTATTTACGGCTCCTACCCACTCCCGCCCACAACGCCCGCATTACCACCGAATGGCTGACCGACGAACTGTTACAACGTCACCGACCCTTTACGCCAATGCAACTGGGACAAACCCCGTTTCTGCAAGGTATGGCCGCGATCGCCGCCAGCTTGATTCTCGCCTCCCCCTTAGCTTGGCGGGCTGCCCAACCTCAGCAATTCCAACAATCCCTCCATTGGTCAGGCATTCCCACATTACTCGATCAATGGGTCACTGCAAAACGCTGAAATGGATTGCTGAGATCCACTAAAGCCATCGTCAGTCAAAACGATTCTCTCACCAGTGAAGTTATCTTCATCCTACTAACTTAGAAACATAAGGAGCATTGATCATGAATTACCTATTTAACCTCCGTGCTGCCGTGATCGCAAATCGGATTACTCTCGGGGTTTTCTTCTTTTTCTCAGGGATTGCCAATTATCTCAACTTTGGCATTCCCAATGGCTTCTACCAAACGGTACTGACCCAAAAGCTACAAATCATCGGCCCCAATATCCCACCGGGATGGGAAGGCATTGGCCCACTGCCTGCACTGATCGCAGTTCCCTATGGCTGGTTGCTACCGTTGGCAGAAATCGTCCTAGGTGCATTATTTGCCCTCAATTACTGGGTTCGTTGGACAGGCTTATTACTCATCCTGATGACCTTCAGTATCGTCCTTGCCTTTGGCATCATTCCCGCCGGTAGCCTGGTTCCCAACGCCGCAGAGAGCTTCAATAAAAACATTCTATTCATGACGCTAATTTGGGTTTGCATCGCCTACGAAGCCCACGAACAAAAGATGAGCCGTCGCCGTACCCGCGCGATCGAAGAATCCAACCTCATGACCTCCAACCATGACATGTAATTAGCAACCTAGCAATTTTTTCCGCAATTCCTATGGCACCTTCTTCTCCAATCAACCACCACTACGACCTGATTATTATCGGTACTGGGGCAGGCGGCGGCACCCTGGCCTATCGGTTAGCGCCCACGGGCAAAAAAATTCTCATCCTCGAGCGAGGGCCATTCCTTCCCCGGGAGAAAGACAACTGGGACACGGTACAAGTCGTCCAAAAAGACCGCTATCATACTTCAGAAGTTTGGTACGACAACAACGGCCAAGCCATCCATCCAGGGGTCGGCTATTTCGTCGGAGGCAACACCAAAGTCTACGGCGGAGCCCTCTTTCGCTGGCGGGAACAGGATTTTCACCAAGTCATCCACAAAGGGGGAATCTCGCCGGAATGGCCGCTGAAATATGCCGATTTTGAGCCCTATTACAGCCAAGCCGAGCAACTCTACCAAGTCCATGGAAAACGGGGCAGCGATCCTACCGAACCCCCTGCCAGCGGCGAATATCCCCACCCTGCCATCAGCCATGAACCCCGCATTCAGGAAATCCATAATTCATTGATCGATCGGGGATTACATCCCTTTTATTTACCGTTGGCAATCAAGCTCAACGAAGTCGATCGACGACTCAGTGCCTGCATTCGTTGTAACACCTGTGATGGTTTCCCGTGCCTGGTGGATGCAAAAGCCGATGCAGATATCACCTGCATCCGTCCCACAGAACAGTATCCCAACGTGACATTACTCACCGAGGCGCGAGTTCACAAGTTACACACCAGCCCCTCCGGTCGCGAAGTGACTGCTGTCGAAACGGAATGGAACGGGGAAACCTATCTTTTTTCTGGGTCGATCGTGGTGGTTGCCTGTGGCGCAATTAATTCTGCGGCACTGCTGCTCAAATCAGCTAATGACAAGCATCCCAACGGACTCGCCAATCGCTCAGACCAAGTGGGACGCAACTTTATGAAGCATCAGAACGGTGCCATTATTGGCGTTACAACGAAATCCAATTTAACAGCCTTTCAGAAAACGTTAGCAATTAATGATTTCTATTGGGGTGATGAAGATTTTGACTATCCGATGGGCCATGTGCAGCTACTCGGGAAAGTCAATGCTGATATGATTGCGCAGGAATCGCCCTCAGTCCTAGGGCTATCCCTGCGAGAACACCGAACCTTTGAAGCGATCGCGGCCCATTCCGTCGATTGGTGGCTCACCGCAGAAGACTTACCCGATCCCAACAATCGCATTACCCTTCGCAACGATTCCATTCAGTTAAACTACACCGAAAACAACACAGAAGCCTACGATCGCTTACTAAACCGTTGGATCAAAACCTTAAAAAGTATTGGATGCGGCGAACAAGTGATTTCTGCTAGTTTCTACTTCCGTAAAAAACTCCCGTTACAAGGCGTAGCCCACCAATGCGGCACCTGTCGCTTTGGAGAAGATCCGACCACGTCTGTTCTCGATCTCCATTGCCGCACCCATGATGTAGAGAACCTCTACGTAGTAGATGGCAGCTTTTTCCGCTCCAGTGCTGCGGTGAACCCCACTCTGACCATTATTGCCAATGCCCTACGAGTGGGAGATCACCTGATTGAACAATTAAGCTAGACAGTGAGGCATGGGATTTGGCCTTTTAACGCTAGCTTTTGGGATTAGTACTTTAATTTTTGGGCAGCCCGTAACTCTTTTCCGAGCAACTTCCATAGACGTTTGCGTTGCTCCGGCGTAATCGGACGACTGCCCTTGATCCAATGGGTCACCATCGATCGATCCATCTTTAATTGCGTCGCCAAATACGCCTTACTCCAGCCCTTCAACGTCAACGCCACATCCAACGTTTGCCCAGAAATTACCGCTGGAATCCGAGCCGCCCCCAGCCCAGCCTTCGGACGAATCAGCACCGCCGCTTTTTTGCGATCGTCCCTCGACGGGCTCCCTTGCGGCCCCGCCCCCTCATCCCCAGCCATGGCTATCCCGGTATCTATCCCATCCTTAGCAATCACAATTTGCATCGGGCGAATCATCAGCCTTGCATCCAACCAAGTTTCAAACCACTGCGCAAGACTTTCTGGCAGCGGCCCCGCCTCCCCACCATTCACACTCCAACTAGGCCGTAACGATACCGGATAGGTCATCGCATCAAAGCCAATTTCCCAACCTAAATTTTTCAACGACAACAGGGCATTATTCCACCGCACAAACAATCGCGTCCGCGTTTCCTCCGTCTTATAAAACCCAGACAGCACCTTCGGATCTTCCACCTGTTCCAATAAATCCTGAACGCGATAATGCCCCGTCACATACAACTGCCCAATCACCGAAATAAAAATCGCCAGCCGAGCCGCCAATCGCTTACGGTTCGGGTTGATCTGCAAAATCCCCCGCGCCCAATTTCCGTACTGCTGAAGGGCTTGAATCCCTCGGGACAAGTCCGCCGCCCCCAGCATCTCCACCCAATTTCCAGGTCGCAGCCGAATCATCAACTCATCCGGAGCCCCTGGGCGATGGGTAGACCCAGCCTCCTGTCCAGGCAGCAACTTACCACTGTAACTTAATTCTTCCAGCAGCCACATGGGATAGTTCACCCAGCGGAACAAGCCTTGGCTTTCGTCCAGATAACTGACCATCACTGACAAACTGCACAACAGTTGCAGCATCTCTTCCAGCTTTTTCAGCTTTTGGAGCAGTGTCAGGTCAGCTTGCTTCTCACCAATCACAAAATCGACTAAACCCGTCCCTCGAAGGGTCAGGACACTGCGCCAGGGCCGATCGGCTTCCGAAACTTCCGCCACCAATGACAGAAACACATAGGCCGCCTCAATCCCCAAGCGCTGCAAAATCTCCCAAGCCGCCCGCCCCGGAATGAGGTGAATCTGCTGCCGATCGGGCTGCTGAACCACAATCTCCTGTTCAATCAAACTCTCTTGAAACACCGTCATCAACGGCATCGGAGTCGCTTCTGGTTGCCCACCTGTCCCGATCGGAGGTTGCCCCGGCTGAGGGCGATCGGACGCATCCAAGGGCGCTGGGGCATCGGGCAAATCGGATAGATCTTCGGATGGGGTGGGCCGTTCCATCCGCTGTTGCGTCAGCTCCACCGCCGTTTCCCGATAGCGCCGGGGATCCCCTTCCGCCAAAGGCCGCTCCGCAGATTTGCGGCTGTAGAGCTTTTGCAGAGCTTCCTGCCAGCTCGGGTTGTCATTAGAAGGGGGCAATGGCGCAGTCACAGAGAGTCCTTAGCAATCGTCAATACCGGGGTTTCCAGCGCTTTTATTTTAACGTCCCTCGCTAAATTGTGAAAATCTATAGCCGGAGTCTGAATTCTTCCGTCGTAGGATAGATAGCTGAAGCGGTAATATGCCAGTATCGTCGGAGGGGTACAGGATTTGATCAGGGAGTAGGAAAGTGGGCGTTGAGCGATGAGTTGAGTAATTATTTGGGGATAAAACTGGAGATCACTCGCTGGAGATCACTCGCTGGAGATCACTCACTGGAGATAACTGTGTCTCAGAAGATAACTGTGTCTCAGACAGCTATGACAGCTATGACAGCTATGACTGAGTTGACTAAGTTGACTAAGTTGCGATTTGGAATTGTTGCGATCGGTCGAAATGAAGGGGATCGGCTGAAACGCTGTCTTCTCTCGGCTCAAGCTCAAATGCGTGCGATCGCAGAGATATCCGATGAGTCTTGCCAAAGTGCGCTTCCCCCGGATGCAACCCAGACTTCCGCTACGATGCAGACTTCTATTCGGTATCCGATTGTTTATGTGGATTCTGGATCAACGGACGAGAGTGTTGCTTTTGCTCGATCGATCGGCGTTGAGGTGGTCGAATTAGACCTCTCCAAACCCTTTACGGCTGCCCGTGCCCGAAACGCTGGAGCAAATCAGTTATTTGAACAGTATCCCCAGTTAGATTTTGTGCAGTTTATTGATGGGGATTGTGAGTTTATTGAGGGGTGGTTTGACAGCGCAATCGCAACGTTTGATGGGAATCCTCAAGTCGTGGTCGTCTGTGGTCGCCTGCACGAACGCTTTCCCGATCGTTCCCGCTACAACGCCCTGTGCGATTTGGAATGGAACACACCTGTAGGCGAAACGAAAGAATGCGGCGGGATCGCCCTGATGCGCCGATCGGCCTTCCAAGCCGTCAGTGGATTTAACCCCCAGTTAATTGCCGGAGAAGAGCCAGAACTCTGCGTGCGGCTGCGACGGCAAGGGGGCACCATTCGGCGGATTGCGGCTGATATGGCATGGCATGACGCCAATATGACACGGTTTAGCCAGTGGTGGCGACGATCGCTGCGATCGGGCTATGCCTACGCAGAAGGAGCATGGCTGCATGGACGGTCCCCAGAACGCCATTGGGTCAAGGAAACCCGTAGCATTTGGCTCTGGGGCTTAATGTTTCCAGTCTTAGCCCTCGGTTTCGCCCCTTTCACCTTCGGGTTGAGCCTCGTGGGGTTAATCGCCCTCTACGGACTTCAAGGGTATCGGATCTACCAATATTGTCGTAGACAGCGATCGATGACACCCTCCCAAGCTCAACTCTATGCGTTTTTCTGCGTTCTAGTCAAATTTCCCCAAGCCCTCGGACAGATGCAATTCCAGCAACTACGACGACAGGGCAAACAACGCACCATCATTGAATACAAACAGCCCAGTCAAACTTGACCCTACTTTCCTGAGGACTATCCCTGAGGACGGTTCCCAGCAATCTCTATCCATTCCCCTCTGACAAGTTACATAAATTTGCAGTCCAGCTTCCAACCATCGGAAATATAGTGTATTATTGAGATTAAATATCAATAAGCTGTTGGTCAGTCGAAATTCCCTATTCTTTGTCCACTTTTCTCCTAGAATCTTGCTAAGGAGTCAGACATCTATCATTCCCTTTGAATCTCGATCGCCTCTGAATTTCTGCCTTCCATCCCGTCCCAGTTCCACAACCCATTCCCCACGATCCCCCCATTTCTGTTTACCTCAACGTTGATCTCAACTTCGTCGATTCTGTTATCCCTACCCTAGATTCTTACCCTACATCCTTATATGCCTACCACCAGTCTTGCAAACCTCAAACCCGGTCAATCCGCTGAAATTGTAGATTTTGAGGTTGATCCCAGCCTAGAACGTCGGCTCCATGCCCTAGGATTTCGTCAAGGACAGGAAATTCATCTTCTGCGACGAGGCTGGCTGTCAGGGCCACTCCATGTACGCATTTGTATGACAGAACTCATGCTGCGTCATCGGGATGCCCATCTCGTTCGCGTCACTGCGGTGAACGGTTAACGATCCATGAAACGTATTGCTGTTCTGGGAATGCCCAATACGGGTAAGTCCACATTTTTTAACCGCTTCACTGGTTCCCATGCTCACATTGGGAACTGGCCAGGAATCACTGTTGACTTAATGCTAGCCACGGTCAAGCTGGGCCATGAGTTAGCTGAAGTGGTTGATCTACCTGGCATCTATGATTTACGGGGACTCTCCGAGGACGAGGCCGTTGTTCAACGATTTTTGGAAACAACTCCCGTTCATCTAGTCCTGGTTGTTTTGAATGCAACTCAGATCGATCGCCAGATCTCCCTACCGCTCCAAGTGCTTCAACTGGGCGTACCCGTTGTATTGCTGTTGAACATGGTGGATGAAGCAGCGCGATTTGGGGTACGGGTCAACCCTGAGATTTTGTCCGATCGCTTGGGGATTCCTGTGTTTCCCATCAGTGCCAAGTATGGCGCAGGTTACCCAAAGGCGATCGAGGCGATCACAGAAGTGTTAGATCAGCAGGATCACCCCATTCAGGTCAACAACATCAGCCAGCAACTCCCTGCCGAACTCCCCTCTAACCGTACCCTCCAAACGCTATTAGCCGACGCAGTGCAAATGCCCGCTCGCCTCTCCGATCGCTGGAGCAGTCGGCTCGATCGGATTTTATTGCATCCCATCCTGGGTTTACCCATCTTTTTCAGCGCGATGTATCTGGTATTCCAGACCATTTACGCCATGGGTACCCCCCTCCAAGCAAGCCTAGGCGACGGCTTAGAGTGGTTAAAACTGAATGCCCTGGAGCCTCTTCTAGCAAACTTTCCTGCGTTTCTCAGGGGATTTCTAATTGATGGTGTCTATGAAGGCTTAGGAACCGTTGCAGCATTTCTCCCAGTCATTTTTCTGTTTTTTCTCTGCATGGCGATCGTGGAGGATAGCGGCTACCTGTCCCGCTCTGCATTCCTGATGGATGCCCTGATGGAACGATTGGGACTGGATGGGCGATCGTTTGTTATGTCCCTGATGGGATTTGGCTGTAATGTACCGGCTCTTTTAGGCACGCGGGTCATGCGATCGCCGGGACTCCGCATGTTATCCATGCTAGTGATTCCCTTTTCATTGTGTTCTGCGCGATTGAATGTGTTTATCTTCATCACATCGGCCATGTTTGCCGCCACCATCGCGCCAACCGTTCTTTTTAGTTTATATCTCATGAGTTTTGCAGCGGCAATCCTGACTGCTGCACTGTTTAAGGGAAAGTTCACGACCCAAGAGCCCCTGGTTTTAGAACTGCCTCCCTACCGTCTCCCAACGTTGAAGCAAATCCTAGTGCGAGCTTGGTGCGAAGTCAAACATTTTTGGATTTGGTCACGACGGTTCATTATTGTGGGAGTTATTGCAATTTGGCTCCTCAATAACCTACCCACCAATGTCCCCTCAGCCAGCAGTCAAACCCTATCAGGGCTACTGGGACAGACCTTACAACCGCTCTTTGCTCCCCTAGGAATCAATGCCCAATTAACGATCGCCCTCTTTTTTGGATTTATTGCGAAAGAGATTGTCCTCGGGGGGTTAGCAGTTATTTACAGCCAAGCCGCAGAATCCGACCTAGCCGGGACGATCGCCCAGCAAATCGATTGGGTACAAGCCTACAGCTTTATGCTCTTTACGTTGCTGTATATTCCCTGTCTATCCACGATCGCCGTGTTGAAAAATGAAGCGAAAAGCCTGCGGTTTGCCCTACTATCCGTCGGATGGTCCCTCGGATTGGCTTGGATAGCCAGTTTTGTCTTCTACCAAGGAGCACGGGCATTAGGGTTCTAGAACAGATACAACACCGATCGGGGCCTTATTCTGCGATCGGAGTTTCTAGCACTACATCTTCGTAAAATACATCGACTGAAAGGGTTAGCCCGATACTGGTCAGGGTAAAGGTTTCGCCCTCACCATAGGCCGTAAACTCCCACACCCCAGCAGCATTACGACGAAAAATTTCAACCGATTTCAGTTCCGAACTCACTAATCCATATTCCTGAAGACTCTCTAAGTTCCGATAGAGACGGAATTTAGCCCCCCGATCGTAGGCTTCTGTGCTGGGTGACAGCACTTCCATAATTAAGCAGGGAAATTGGATATATTGTTTGGCGACGCGATCGCGATCGTCACAGCTAACACTAATGTCGGGATAGGTGAATGGCCCCGCTTCACTTATTGCAACTTTGGCATCTGAGTTTCTCACTTTACAAGAACCGGTCAAATGCTGTTTGATCGCAGTCGCAATATTGAGAGCAATGTCGGCATGGGGAAGAGTTCTACCCGTCATCGCGTAAACTTCTCCATCGAAGTACTCATAGCGCTCCGGTTGTTGCTCCTCCCAGACCAAATATTCCTGAGGCGTAAAACGAGGTAGATCACGAGCTGCAACCATAGACAAAGAAGCTCCTGAATTCATTTATATCGTTTATTGTAGAGGCTAACGATCGTCTTGACTACGCTACCCCCTTCGTCCAGCGATACCAGAATCCAATTCAGCAATCTTGATGCAGTAGTCCTTATCCCTTTCTCCCAAACAGTTGCCCTGAGCCAAATTTAGGTCAAAGTAAAGCTGGGTGAAGGGCCAAAAATGCGATCGGTTAACTTCACATACCAAGCCGCAGCCTGAACCTGAATAATGTAAGCCATGGCAATAATTAAAGCAATTTCAGAGCCCTGCTCTTTCCCAAAGGCCGTCATCGCGATCGCAAGGGCAATGGACAAATTACGCATGACCGTGCCATACACTAAAGCAATCGCATCTCCCCGTTGAAAGAACATCTTACCTACAACTGTACTGATTAAAAAATTTGCAACATATAAAATTGCCAAAGGAATCAGAAAAGATAACAAGATACCAGGGTTGCTAACAATACTCTTCGCTTTGAGAGCCATGGCAACAAAGACAATCCCTAAAACCCCGATCGTCGAAAAACTGGGAAACTTCTCTTTGAGATTTTTTTGATACTTATCCATTCTCACAATGCGAATTAGGATAAGCCGCGTGGCAATCCCCAAAATCATCGGCAGAAATACAATGATAATAATTTGTCGGAAAATATCCATAAGGGGAATTTCGATCGCGGCTCCCATCAGCCACTTCGCATAAAACGGAGTCGCCAGTGAACCTAGGATTAAACCCACCACCGTCATTTTGACCGCAGCACTCAGATTGCCCTTCGCAAAGCCTGTCCAGGAAATGGTCATTCCACTAGTGGGTAACAGCGAAGCCAACAGTAGCCCCAACAGCACCAAAGGCTGCCCATGGAAAAACAGTTGGCCAATTCCAAAAGCCATAAATGGGATAACAGCAAAATTGATCAACTGCGTCACGAATTGAAGCTTAAAATCTCCTCCCGTCAACACTTTTTGAATTTGCAAATTGATCATCATGGGATAGACCATGAGGAACGTTAGCGGAATCACCCAAGCCTTCAGTGGATCTGGGTTCACCACTACGCCTATGACAATTCCTGCAATCATACAAATGGGAATCGACCAAACCAAATTTTTCTGAAGCAGCCCTAAAAATTTCCACACAATAGTTGCCCTCCTGTAGCATGGGTCAACTGCTGACCATTCAGTCAACCCAAGGTTAATGATCAATCCGTGACTTCTGTAAAGGCGCTAGTCAAGGCGCTAGTGAATTCGTCATTTATGCCGGAAGCGAAGCATTTTGCCTTAACCGCTCCATCACAGCCTGCATAATTTGACTCCCTTCGTTAGCAATCACTTGAGCATGGGGATCAGTAATCGCTAGAAACATCATCTTAGGATCAACCGCAGACACCTCAATTTGGCCGTTTTCCTGTTCCTGAACAACAACATTACAAGGGTAAAAGACACCCGCCTTATCATCGGTCTGCAACATCCGATAGGCGATTTTGGGATGGCAAGCGCCTAGGATTTTGTAACGGCGGAAATCAACATCCAGCTTTTTCTTAAAGGCCGCTTGGACATCAATCTCGGTCAGAATCCCCATCCCTTCCGCCTGAAGCGCTGCGGTCACCTGCGCGATCGCGTCATCAAAGGTGCAATTCAAAGTTTGACTGAAGTGATAAGCCATCGGTTATAGCCTAATGAGCGTGAACAATTGTCAACTATATTAAGGAGCTGAGTGAAAGGTCTAAGGAATTCGCCCGGTAAGAATCAGACTTCACCAGCTAGTTGATAATATAACTAAATAGTTGTAGAATGCAACTATTGAATTCAATCTCTTCAGAAATAACCTGTGGGCAGCCATGACTTGCGGGTAATTTCCCTACTTAGCAGCATTACATCGAGGCATCCCACCATGGTCAACGAGTTTTCCCAATTTTCTTTGAGGCTACTGTTTGGGATGGTGATTATTCTCGGGATCATTTGCTGGATCATCCCAGCACCCGCTTGGGCTATAGAAGCTTCGATCGCCCAGTCCGTACCGCCGATCGTCACCAATCCAGCTGAGTTAACCAAAGCCATTCAAGCGATCGAGGACTTAGATCAGATGCGATCGGGACTTGCTTCTACGTTGGAAGGACACACCGAAGAACCAACCCTGGAAACGATGAAAGAAGTTTGCCGTCCCGTAGGTATGCAGGCGCAACGACTCAGCCAAGAAAACGGTTGGCAGGTCAAGCAAATAGCCGATAAATATCGCAATCCCGATCATGCGCCGGACAGTTCCCAGGCACGCCAAGCCTTAGCAACCTTTAGAAAAAATCCGGACTTAATGGGATTTTGGGAACATGCAACAATCAACGGGCAAGCAGGCACTCGTTACTATCGCCGCATTAATGTAGAAGCCAGTTGCCTCGCCTGTCACGGACAGAAAAATCAACGGCCTCAGTTTATTCAAGAGAAGTATCTCGACGATCGCGCCTATGATTTCAACGTGGGCGACCTACGCGGCATGTATTCCGTTTTCATGCCTGATCTGAAAGCCGCCATTCAATCCGCATTACAAGACGGGATTCAGTAAGCGATTCAGTAAATGATTTAGTCAAGGTTCCAGCCAAGATTCTCGATCAATTGATACGAATTCAATCAGACTTTCCCCAGTTAGTCATCCGTAGTCATTTGTTCTTGCTGTCAATGATTTCTTAAAACGTACTTCCATCGATGTCTAAGCAATTCTCTCTCTGGTTACGCTCCATAATCGCGATCGTCATCATCACTGTAATTACATTGACCACAGTTTTAGGCTTCATCCCAACCTTACCCGCGATCGCAGCCATCCAGCAATTTGAGGAACAACCGGGTCAAACCGTCTACCAAACCAGACACCCACTCAAGGATCAACAAGGTCGCACCTGGCAAGCGATCGCCTTTAAGCGCATTAAACCCGATGGAGCCACCGTCTTGAATTTCAGACTGGCAGGATTCCCCGGCAGCGTTCGGATCGATCGCACCCAGCCCCTACAATTCCGCAATTCCTTTGGCGAGATCCTCACCGCTGAGGACGCCTCTAGTCAAATGTTTAGCAATACCAACGCACCGGAACCCCACATTGGACAATACAACCTACAACCGATTGTGTCTGATTTACGACTAGAGCTGCCTTGGCGCATAACCCTACCCACAGAATCCGGTAATGCCATCACATTCGCCTTACCCGCCACATTCCTAGCCGATTGGAGAACGTTGGATCAGCAAACCAAGGATTAGAGTCAGCAGCCGGTCATCACAAGTCGGTCATCGTTGATTCACCCGCAATCCATCACTTTTACGATCGTGCATCCATCCCCTAGCAAACATTCTTCCAACCCTGGAGATCAGCATGAATTCCTACCGCCTACAGTATGGATTAACCGCTAGTTTTTCCGTTTTCGCGATCGGGTTAATGGTTTCTGCCACCTCACCCACCACCACCATGAGCGCCGCTAGTCCGCCCCTAGATGCAAAAACCCACCAGGCCATGATTGATGCCATCAACGATGAGTTTCATGCACGCGCTTTCTACACCGCAGTCATCCAGAAATTTGGGACTCTCCGTCCTTTTAGCAACATTGTCCAAGCGGAAAATCGCCATGTTCAGCACTGGGAAACGCTTTTCCAACGCTATGGAATCCCCATCCCCCAGGACACCTTTGCCGATCGAGTAGACGCCCCGCAAACCTTGCGACAAGCCTGTCAAATGGGCATCGATGCTGAAATTGCCAACATCAAACTGTACGACAATTTTTTAAATTTTGTTCAACAGACTGATTTGCGGGATCTCTTCACACAATTACGTTCCGTTTCCGAAAACAACCATAAACCGGCGTTTGAGCGTTGTCTACAACGACAATCTTAACAACGCCCCTCTTAACGTTGATCCTGACTTCAATCACGATTCCTTAACTACCTACGGGAGAACACCCATGCCATCCACGATCGCATCCACCTCAACCCACCACCAACCCAACCAACCGCCAGCCCTCCCAGAAATTCCCCCCGGCTATCTTAATGTCATGGGCTATGTAGATAACTCCGAAGTCAATGGCCCTGGGGTGCGGGCCGTCCTGTGGGTACAGGGCTGTGGACGGCATTGTCCGGGCTGCTTCAATTCCCATTCTTGGCCCTTTGAGATTAACCAATTGGTGAGTGTGGACGAAGTGGTGCGCCAGGTTCTGCGCGAACCTCGCAACCAAGGCATCACCTTTTCCGGTGGCGAACCCTTTAAGCAAGCAGTGGCCTTAGCCCAGGTCGCTAAACAACTGAAGGCGCAAGGATTGACCGTAATGTCCTTTACAGGCTTTACGCTGGAACAATTGCGATCGCGCCAAGCCCCAGTGGGTAGTCAGGACTTACTCGACCAGTTAGACATTCTCATTGATGGCCCCTACGTTGCCTCCCAGGCCATTCATTCCCCCAATTCCCCCGTCTCCTCTAGCAATCAACGGGTGCATGTGTTTAACCCAGCGCTACAACATCAAATTGACTGGGCCAGCGACGCAGTAGAAATCCATATTTTGCAAGATGGTCAGCGGATTATCACAGGCTATCGCGGCCACATGGCTTTCTCCGAGTCGGAAGATGAATCTGGAATGGCATTCCAATCTGAGCGGGGATCTCATTCCGCCACTGCTCCAGCTTAAATCCGTTGCATCAAGTACCATTCCTGTAAGACCGATCGACATTGCAGACAGGTTAAATCCTGGAGCAGCGATCGCAGCCCCTTTGCCTCGATCGGATAACGCAGGATGGAGCCAACAGTATTTGCAGGATTTAATGCTGAAGCTGAAGCCGTTGTAATTTCTGCAACCCATCCATAGAGCCTTTGGTTAGAAAACGAGCTATTAATTGCCCAGCCTTGGGAATTCAGCGGTTCTAGGGTTGCGATCGCAGCCGCAGGAATCCCCAATTCCCGGAGCAGAATGTCGTAGGCCGTTTCCCGCAAATCAGCCCCTAGTGGCAGTCGTCCCCCCGGAAAATCTAATGTCGCTTGGCTAACACCGGGACGGTAGC
Source organism: Alkalinema sp. FACHB-956 (assembly GCF_014697025.1). NCBI lineage: Bacteria > Bacillati > Cyanobacteriota > Cyanophyceae > Leptolyngbyales > Leptolyngbyaceae > Alkalinema > Alkalinema sp. FACHB-956. The sequence goes on from NZ_JACJRC010000018.1 coordinate 35,554, forward strand.
TTGGTTGGGGCAACAGAAACTGCTGATCTTGAATCGGAATCACGATCAGAGAATCAGCCTTTTCGACTCGCCAATATTCCAGGTAATTCCCTTGATGATCCTGGAGATGTTCGCCAATCACCGTTAACCAACGGGACTGGATTTCAACAAAGCGATCGTGGATTTTCCAGGGCACAGTATTAAGATTCGTTGACTGTGTTGCGTTGTTCATTGGATTTACGGTTTTCTGGTGTTAGGAAGGAGTCCTGTATTATGACAAAACTTCATATCAATTTTAAGTCAATCACTGCAATCCTATTTCCCAGTTCATTATTACTATTTACCAGTGGATTTGCCAGTGGAGTAGCAGCAGAAACTACGTCCGCACCAGCAACACTCGATCGCAACTCTAACTCGATCTCGAACGATTTCCTCGACAATTCACTGACTAATCCCTCCACCGATTCCTTGGCAAATCCCTTGGCTCAAGTCACTAGCGTTTCCCAATTGAGTGATGTGCAACCTACGGATTGGGCGTTTCAAGCGCTGCAAGCCTTAGTAGAACGCTATGGTTGCATTGCAGGATATCCCGATCGCACCTATCGTGGTAATCGAGCAGTCACCCGTTACGAGTTTGCCGCTGGATTAAATGCTTGCATTGACCAAATGAACCAGCGGATTGCCGTCGCAGGAGCAGAACTCGCTACCCAGCAAGATTTAGCGACCCTCAAACGCCTCCAAACGGAATTTGCCCCAGAACTGGAGACTTTGCGGGGGCGAGTGGATGGCTTAGAGGCCAAAACTGCTACGCTTCAGAAACAACAGTTTTCCACCACCACTAAATTACAGGGTGAAGTCATTTTCTCGGTGACTGGTGCGATCGGGGATGAGCGGGCCGATGGCAGCGGACGCAGTGTCGATGACAATTGGGTTATGGATAACCGAGTGCGATTGAGTTTAAATACCAGTTTTACGGGCAAAGACCTGTTAAAAATTCGCCTTGACGCCTTGAATACCACGCCCTTTGGCGTCAACGTCACGGGCACCAATATGACCCGCTTGGCCTTCGACGGGTCAACGGATAACCAATTGCAAATCGGGCGATTATTCTATCGCTTTCCCCTATCACCCAAATTGCGGGTCACGATCGATGCCGCCGAGAGTCGCTACGATACCGCTGTTGAAACGTTCAATCCCTTTTTTGCCAGCCCCTACAAAGGCGCAATTTCCAACTTTGGGCGGTTCAATCCCATTTATATCCAAGGTCGCCGAGGCGCAGGCGTCACCGTCTCCTACGATATCAGTCGATCGCTGAATTTCTCCGTCGGCTACATGGCACGCAATCCTGCGGAACCGACCGCCAACAATGGCCTGTTGAATGGCTCCTTTGCCGCCTTAGCCCAGTTAACCGTCCGCCCGTCTGACACGCTCAGTTTTGGCGCAACCTATGTACGAGCTTACTATCCCCCTGGCAAAGCCTTCCTCACCGGGGGCACGGGCAGTCGGCTGGCTAATTCCCCCTTTGGCACGATCGCCACGTCAGCCAATCACTTTGGTTTGGAATCTAGTTGGCGCGTCAATCCTAAATTTACCCTATCGGGGTGGGTCGGCTGGACGCGGGCCGAAGCTGAAGGCGATGGCTTTGGCTTAGGTCGCGTGCCCGTCCGCCAAGGGGACCGCGCCTCGATTTTCAATTGGGCTGTCACGTTCGCCTTTCCCGACTTGGGTAAAAAAGGTAGCTTAGCTGGGTTAATTATTGGCCAGCAACCCAAAGTCACCCAAAATGACAGTGGTGCGGAGGAGGGTACAAGTTCCTGGCACCTCGAAGGACTCTATCGCTATCCAGTGAATCAACATTTATCCCTCAATCCTGGAGTCTTGGTAATTTTCAATCCTGAAAACAACAGCAACAACGACACGATCGTGGTTGGAACGGTACGGGCAATTTTTGAGTTTTAAGGTACGATCGAAAGCTAGTGAATCATTCATAACCAATCATTCATAACCAATAAATTATCCAATTTTCCATTGCGAGATTAACCATGAATCAATTCAAAGAATGGGGCTATTCCACCCAATGGTGGCGGGGCAAGCGGGGGGAATATTGGGTTATGGGACAGATGATTCTCTTCATCACTTTTGTGTTGCTGCCTGTCTATCCTTTCCTTTCCAGAGAACCGCTATCCCCCCTGTGGAATTATAGTGTTTGGGGCCTCACAGGACTATTGGGTTTAGTGTCCATTGTCCTGTTAGTGGGCGGCGTGCTGAAACTGGGAGGTAATTTGACCCCCTTACCCCATCCAAAAGACGATGGCGAATTAGTGACGATCGGCGTTTACAGCATCGTCCGCCATCCGATTTACAGTGGCGTGATTTTTGCCGCGATCGCCTACAGTTGCTGGCGGTGGAGTCTGAGCCACGCGATCGGAGCCGTGATTTTCTTGCTATTTTTTGATCAGAAAGCTAAGCAAGAAGAATCCTGGCTCAAGACGAAATTTTCCGATTATGAAAATTATCAATCCCGCGTTAAAAAGCTGATTCCTTGGATTTACTAAAATCGCCACAATAGGAGCAACCTCAGAATTTTCTAGACGGCACAAATCGCCCTATTCATCCCTGAAAAAAGCCATCTGTGGTTAAATACCCATAGGATTCTAACGAAATCACGATCGAGATCACTATGTGGCAGAGTGCGATTACAGCCTATTTACATTACTTGGGCTTCATGCTGGCCTTTGGAGCCTTAGTTATGGAACATCACCTTCTCAAACCCGACCTCAAACTCCAAGCAGCTTGGCAACTTCTTATCGCCGATACTATTTATGGCCTCTCGGCATTAATGGTTTTGGTTACTGGGATTTTGAGAGTTCTTTATTTTGGTAAAGGCACCGATTACTATTTGAGTGATCCCGTTTTTTATACCAAGATTGGAATTTTCATCATCGTCAGCCTACTGTCCCTATATCCCACCTTTTCCTTCCTCTCCTGGATCAAAGGATTACGGAACCAGACACCTCCCCCGTTGGCTTTACCCCAAGTGCAACGCCTATCCTGGTTCATCCGAGGAGAGCTATTAGGATTTGCGCTCATTCCCCTATTTGCTGCAATGCTTGCACGAGGCATTCATCCATAACCCCAAGCTGTTCATTCTCTAAATCCCCAACATCCGGAGGGTTTAGAGAATCGATCGACTGCCAGAGGGGAGTGCTCAAGTAACGCTCGCCATCACTAGGTTGAATCCCTACAACTAAACGATCTCGATAGGTCGATCGTTGCCCAATTTGTAGGGCTGCGAACAGAATTGCCCCAGTGGAAATTCCACCCATAATTCCTTCCTGGGTCGCAAGCTGTTTACCGATGTTGTAGGCTTGTGATTCACTAACAGTAATAATTTCATCAATCAAATCTACCCTTAGGACATCGGGAATGAAGCCTGCACCGATACCTTGAATATTATGAATACCCGCTGGCTGGTGGCTGAGAACCGCACTAGCAGCAGGCTCGACGGCAATGATTTGAACACTAGGCTTCTGCTGCTTGAGGTAGCGCCCAGCTCCGGTGAGGGTTCCTCCCGTTCCCACCCCAACCACGATCGCATCCACCTCGCCATTGGTATCCTGCCAGATTTCTGGGCCAGTTGTGCGGTAATGGATTTGTGGATTAGCAGGATTGCTAAATTGCTGGGGAGAAAAAGCCTTAGGGATACTGGCAAGCAACTCATTGGCGCAGGCGATCGCCCCTGGCATATCAGCATAGGTCGGAGTCAACACCACTTCCGCACCATAGGCCCGTAATAATTGTTGGCGCTCACGGCTCATATTTTCCGGCATCGTCAAAATAAGACGATACCCCTTGGCTGCACAAACCATCGCTAGACCAATTCCTGTATTTCCGGAGGTCGCTTCAATAATCGTGGTGTGTCCCGGTTGAATCAAACCCGCTGCTTCTGCGGCATTGATCATACTGATAGCAATCCGATCTTTCACCGATTTAGTTGGATTCATGCTTTCCAGTTTAAGCACAATCTGCGCAAGACACTGGTATTGCTGTGGGAGCCGCTGAAGTTGCACTAACGGAGTACGACCAATCAATTCGGTAATGTTGGTATGAATAGTCATGATGAAAATCAGGATTACAAAACAAGAATGACAAAATCGGTATCAGTTTTAGAAGAATGCAATGATCAATGAGTTAATTTTTATTTAATAAAGAATTTTGAAAAATATATAATTAGGATTAACCACACTTCTGATTGGAATTCATCACAAATTCATCACAGAATCAACTTGAAAAAAATCAACGTCAAACTCATCATACAGAGCAAATGGGGTAGATTATGAATCCACGATCGCTGAGTAATTCGTAACAGTGGATAAACACTAAATCCTAAACCTGATAGCAAGGTTAATCCCTGTAAAAACTGAGCAACATCTATACTCCAAGTTAAGGTTGGCCAACCTAGTCCACTGAAACCAAATGTTCTTGCCATGACCGGGAGAATTTGACCCGCTTCCGTCATGGCAGCAGGAGTGTAGTGAGCAAGATTAGCCGCAAGGGTGATGGGTAAATAGGCATAAATTACGGTTAAATAATCTGGCATTTGCCGATCGAACAATCGAGCGAACTGATGCACTATGTAGGTCAACAGCATTGGTAAGCTCAATATCCCCAACACCCAGGGAAGTCCAGTCCACAAATGATTAGCATCAATACTCCAGTTAGCCGCACCTACCAGAGCTAAGATACGATCGCTATGGTGCATGAACACACCACCCAATAATAGCAACAATAGAGCAACTTCCGCCCCAAAACCACGGTGATCTTCTAATAAATCCGTGGCTGGAAAGCGTAAATTTAATTGCACCGATCGATTCGGACAAGCTTTCAAGCACGTCATACATAACACACAATCACGATTATCCTGCAATTGCGCGGGATGGGAATAGAGTGGACACCCCCCCGTAGCTTGACCTTCGTTCGGTAATGCATCCTTGAAACTCACTGGCGTTGCATCACTCCCTTTATAGCAACCAAACGTACTACACTGAGTGCCACAGATTTGTTGGGTCGATCGTAGTTCCAGCAATGATAGTTTTGCAAACAAACCATTCATTCCACCAATGGGACAAAGATAGCGACACCAGACACGGCGTTCATAAATCACACTCCCAATGACCGCCCCCGCAGAAATCACCACTAGCAACCAGGACGACAAATAGGGGGTATGGGGCAAATCCCAAAACTTTTCCCATAGATAAATCAACAAGAATCCCCCAAACAGTAGCCATGCCCCCCAGCGATTCAGCCACTTCGTTGGCCAGGGTAATAACGGCCTCGGCCACAACCAGAGCGAAATTTGCCGGAACCACTCCCCCGTAATCATAAAAGGACAAATTGCACACCACAATCGTCCAACAAACAAAAATAAAAATAAATACAAAGGCCACCACCAAGCCCAAAAAAGATTCAGCGTCATGCTGGCATCCCGAGTTTGGGGACCGATATACCCCATCACGGTGACGGGTATAAACATCAGCATTACAACCATCCAGAAACCCTTAGGCCACCATGAACTCAAGAGCAAACGCCGTAGCCAAGGTAACTGTTCCAAGAGGTCAATGCGGAAGGCATTTTTCTTCGATTGTAATGACCATAATACTTGTTCCGGAATCACCGTTTGGTCTACAGGCGTCATGATCACCGCCCGTTTCAGAATACCTGCTAATTCAGGTAAGTTGCCAGGGTAGTCATAACTAAGCAAGCGACGAAGATCAGCCTGACTGAGTTGCAAGACTGAGCGCCCCTGCGCCTGACAGAATTGGGCAATCAAACTGTCCGCAAATGCAGGAATATCACTTTTGCGCTGAGCCAGCGTATATAACTTGAGCCGATGGGCAGAAATTTCCGGCAAGGCGATCGGGTAAGGACTGGCCAAAATCAGCCTCGCCCAAGAGGCCACAGGCCCAACTTTGAAATCATCAATTTTAGGATTCCCTTGAGCATTGACAGTAGAATCCGTCAAATTAGCCTGCGCTCTGGTTGTATTCAGCAAAGGATTTCGCAGGAAATGCCCCGTTTTCAGATAGTGGATCAGCCGATCGTGATCCGCCGGAGACAACATCTGTACCTGATCCAACAACACCGTGCCCCGCTCCAGTAACTCGATGACCCCCGCAGCTTCCCCGTCCCGACCAAAAATCACATCTGAACTGACAAAGCCAGTCGTATCTCGCGGCAGTTGGGTGCAGTCGATTTCCACAAAGGGTCGATCGCGCAAACCTGACTGCTGATGCAAATAACCAGCCAAGAACGTTTTTCCGGTTCCATTGGCCGCTTGAAACACGATCGGCTTCACGTCTTGGGCCGCTAGTTCAATCTGTTGAATCAACTTCTGAGCCGCTTTACTGGCCGCGATCGGCGTTATATTGTGGGGTGTAGAACAAATCCAGTCTTGTAATCCCTGAATACGAACTTGTTCCTGGGAGATCCGTTGAGTAAACTCAGCCAAGTCCTTGACTAAGAGTTGGCTGATCAAATTGAGAATCGCCGGAAAGGCTTGACTCAATTGGAGTAAACTCGATCGCCCCAGAAACCAGATTTCGCTAGCACTCACTGCAATCGCACTGGTTTGATAGGTCACTGCGATGGAGGCAAGATCCTCGCCCCCATCAGTCATCAAACTAGAGACTAAGGGGACATAACCAAACACATCCCCGGCCTGATGGTAAAGAATATGGGTTTTTCCCACAGCGGAGGCGCGATAAATTTCCACACTGCCCCACTTCAGCCAATAGAGCCCGATCGCCCCTTGACCTTCCCGGTAAATTTCTGTCCCGGCAGCCACTTTCATGGACTGTAGAGACTGGGCAATCGCAGCTAAAGTCAGATCATCCAATTGCCCCCACACCCGATGAAAACTCAGCCACTCTAAAGAGTCCTCTGCCATAGCGGGATTGGTGGCAGCGCCGTCCTCTGTCACCGACCCCAATGGTAAAAGGATAACTTCACCCATTCTCTTTGACATTACACACTATGATGGCTCAACTCAGCAGTTAAGGTTTCACTTGCAATGTCCGATCTAGTTCTGCCAGCAAATCCACCAGCCGTTGTTTCACCGAATCAAGACTGATTGCCGGATTATCCTCAATACCCATCGCCGTCAATTGCAACCCAATCTCCACCGCATCCTGGGGACTAAAACTTAACACCAACATTTGTGATGCAGTTTTATGGGGATCCACTTCCAAATTGAGGTGAATTTCCGCTGGGTTTTGGGCTTCTTGACCCACGATCGCGCCAATCCGCGACACTTTACTCCCTCGCACCGTCATCACATCTTCCACATGGCCCATCACGGTGATGTTGCCCGTCGTCAGATCATGGGTGACATATTTGACCGTCATAAGATTGCCTCCTCATTGTTGTAGTTGCCGTTTTCCAATTCACCTTGCCTCAAACTGATCAGTCTTTCCCAATCGATAAAGCCCTCATCATCATGAACTCATCATGAACTCATCATGAACTCATCCATTGGCAATGCGCTGGGAGAGGGTACTCGGCTGCGATCGCACCAGATCGACCCCAAATAACGCCTTTAACCCCGACCGCTCAAACCAAGGAACCGCCGCCCCTAAACGCATCTTGGTCATAAAGTATTGCTCAAAGGCCGCTTTGCCCCAAACCACCCATTTGCCTTGCACCGCATAGGAATAGCGACGTTTTCCAGTCTCTGAGTCAGGCAGCACAGGAGCCGCAACATAGAGAATGCCCGTCTCCCCAAACTCCGCAAAGCAAATGGCTTCTAACGTGGGGATTTGCGGATCGGCCTGAAGGGCTCCCAACGAGACTGCGATATTATGGGCCACTGCCATCCCCATAGCTTCCGTCATTTGGCCACTCTTGGGCATCCCGATCGGCACTAGAGACTTCTCCGGCTGCGCCAGAGCTACACTAACCCCCAAGGCATAAATCTCAGGGAACTGGGAATGCTGGTGGGTCGCCGTAATGGGAATAAACCCTTTGTCATTGCCCAAACCCGGTGCATCGAGAATAAATTGCACACCTCGGAACGCTGGCAAAATCATCGCGTAATCTTGGGCAATCTCTCGCCCATCCTCTAGCGTAATTTTATCGACCGTCACTGATGTAATTGCAGCATTGTTAATAATATTAATATTGTGTTTACGCAATAAGTTTTCCGTCAATCGCTGCGCATTTTTCACGCCACTCACCCCTAAATGTCCGACATAGGGTTCTGGTGTCACCAAGGTGAGGGTAGCTTGCTGGCGTAATCCTTTGCGCCGCAAAATCCAATCAGCCATCAAGATAAACTCATAGGCTGGCCCAAAGCATCCCGCTCCCGGTGCCGCCCCCACCACCAACGATCCAGGGTTTTCCAAAAACTTGAGCCAAGCAGCCCTAGCCTCCAAAGCATGTTGAGCGGAGCAAATCGAATGGGTATAACCTCCGTGGGGCCCCAACCCAGGAATGGCGTCAAAGGCAAATCCTGGCCCCGTCGCGATCGCCACATAGTCATACTCAATTACCTGCCCATTGGCTACCGTAATGCGCCGTTGATGCGGATCGAGAGCAGTTACCGGGCTATTGACAAAGTCTAACCTGTGCTTTTGCGCCAAGGGTTGCAGCTCTAACTGAAAATGATCGATCGAATCAAGATCTAACGCCACGCGAACCAGCCCCGGAATAAACATAAATTTGGGCTGCTCGGAAATTAGGACCACTTGATGTTCAGCAGGCAAAAGCTGTCTCAGTTCGTAAGCCGTGGGCAGTCCACCCAAACCAGCTCCAATCACAACAATTGTAGCCATAGGATATGAATTCTCCTAATTCATCAATTCGGGAATAGGCATTACGGGAATGTGCATTCATCGGAAATATGCACTAATCGGTCATCCCGACAGGAATAAAAACGCAATGGAAGGAGAAGGAATTATGGAAAGGAAACGTCAACAGGACTACGCAGCCATTGACTGCCCATGCCAAATTTTGCTGCCTAAGGGAAACCGCCTTCAATCGAGGAACAGCAGAGAAACAGCAGAGAAACGGCTTTCAATGCTGAAACTACCTGACCTGATTATCTAATATAACCATATAGTTATTCAAATTAAAAGCGATCGGTTCAAGAAGTTTTACAGAGTCCTTTGATCCGGTGAACCCCAGACTGGTAAGCTGAACCCATGAACTGGTTGCAGATTTGACAAATTGCGTGTTTGAAAAACTACGGGTTTGATGAATGACGTGGCCAGTGTTCTTTTTGGAATCCGTCTTGGCCATGGCTCAGATCTATTCGCTGCATCCTGAAAATCCCCAACTTCGCACCGTCGAGATGATTTGCGATGCCCTGCGCAAAGGGGCAGTGATGCTCTATCCCACCGATACCCTCTACGCGATCGGCTGCGATCTCAACTCCAAAACTGCCGTCCAGCGGGTGCGTCAGATCAAGCAAATGTCCAACGACAAGCCCCTGACCTTTTTGTGCCCGTCCCTCTCGGACATCGCCCAGTATGCCGTCGTCAGCGACAGCGCCTATCGCCTCATGCGGCGGTTGATTCCAGGGCCGTACACCTTTGTTTTGCCGACCACGCGCCTCGTGCCCAAACTGGTGATGCATCCCAAACGCAAAACCACCGGCATCCGCGTCCCGGATTCCCCCATTTGCCTCGCCTTAATGGAAGAACTGGGAAATCCGATTATTTCCACCAGCGCCTATGCCCTCGCCTTGGAAGAGGAATTTGAGCCACCCCAGATGGCCGATTCTCGCTTTGACCTCTTTGATTGCTTCGATAATCTGGTGGATGTGATTATTGACAGCAACGAAGAACCCTCGGGGCAGATGTCTACCATTATCGATTTAACCGAAGAACCCGAAATTATTCGGCGCGGCAAATCCTGGGAAACTGTCGCGGCCTTAATCTAGCTGGATGAATAGCAACGCTTAATGTAACGGCCCCCCTAAAATCGTTTTTGCGATCGCCCCCGTCACCTCCAAGGGATCTTCTGTGGCCAGTTGGTCGTACCATTGCTGCGTCACCTGCGGATCTTTACCATGGATCATTTCCGCCCGTTGCCGTGCCTTCCTCACCACCGCACTCACGCGATCGCGGCGTTGGCGTTCGTAAAGCTGTAATGCATCTTCCACACCCACATTGGTGGTCACTAAACATTGCGCCAGGACTAAGGCATCTTCCATGGCTTGGCATCCCCCTTGGCCCAAGTCCGGACAGGTCGTGTGAGCCGCATCTCCCAGCAACGCCACACGGCCTTTGACTAAGCGATCGATCGGCCCCATGTCGTGAATTGCGAGCCTTGCCGTTGCCTGCGGATCGACGCCATCGATTAACCGTTGCACAGGTTCTGCCCAGCCTTGGAAATGGTGTTGCAGTTCCGCTTTGACCCCTGCCGGATTCGCCCCTGCCTCCAGCGGCAACGGCACATCAAAAAAGAAGTAAAAGCGATCGTTTGCCACGGGCATCATGGAAGCTCGCTGGTGCTGACCAACGTAAACCACCCAGGTTTGCGACGGCGCGAGATCGGCACTGGCTGCCACTAACCCATTGAAATTGACATAGCCAGCATAGTTGGGATGAAACGGTTGACCCAACACGTATTCCCGCAAGTTCGATCGCACCCCATTGGCCGCAATTAACAGATCGCCCGTTGCACAATGGCCATTTTCAAACCGTGCGGTGACTTGTCGATCGGTCTGCTCAATCTCTACGCAGCAATGGTTTAAATTCACGGTTCCGTCAAAGGCTTGCAGCAAGATGGCTTGTAGATCCGCCCGCGCCACAGGATAGGGACATTGGCCTACGGATTGCACCAACGGAGCCAGATCAATGTCATTCAAAATCCGACCGTCTAACCAACGGTATTCCATCCGAGCCATCCTGCCACCAATCTGAGCAATTTCTCGCCCCAACCCCAACCAGTTCAGCACCTTCACGCCATTCGACCAGAGGGAAATCCCAGCACCCACGGGCCTGAGCTCCTGCACCCGATCGTAGATTTCCACCTCATAGCCCGCCTTCCGTAGAGCAATTCCCGCCGTCAGTCCACCAATCCCCGCCCCAATGACGATCGCCTTTAAACCCTGCATACAATTTCTCCCTAGTAATCATCGAACAATCAATCTGTTGTTGATTCCAGCCATCATCCTAATGCAGACTATCCTGTCATCTCAGACTATCCTGTAATCTAAATTGAGCAATAGTCGCAATTTCTGCCAATGCCGTTTGTTGCTCCTGCTCCGGTGTATTCTGGAGCCGTTGTTCAAAGGCTTCTAGAATCGTTGTCTTGGTATGGTTGCGCACTGCGATGATGAAGGGAAAGCCAAATTTGGCTTTGTAGGTCTGATTGAGGGCCTGAAAGCGATCGTATTCACTAGCCGTGAGTTGATCGAGCCCCACCCCCGCCTGTTCCTTGACCGAGGCTTCAGCCATCTTGGCTCGACTGCCTAAATCCGGATGGGCGCAGATCAGATCAATCTGTTGCGCTGGGGGCAATTGATCTACGATCGCGACCATTTTCTGGTGGAGATCTGTAATACTGACAAAGGGCCGCTGTAACCAAGCCTGTTGAGCAATTCTCGGCGTTTGTTCAAAAATATGCCCCAGGGCTGCTATAAAATCCAGTTCAGACATTGCATTCAATTCGATCAGGGAATAGGTTGGAGCCATACCTAAACTCATAGATACTTCAGACAAACTATCACGCGAGAGACCGGAAGCATAATTTCTAAACTCAGTAAGATTAACTGCCCCGATAGGTCGTATACGACCACGGAGAAACTAAGAGCGGAATATGATAATTTGCATCGGGATCAGAAATTGTAAAGCGAACTGGAACTTCCATCAGAAAGGGGAGATCCGGAAGATTCAGGGGCTGTTGGTCAAAATACTCTTTCACAAAAAAGATGATTTCGTAAACGCCCGTTTTTAACTGTTCGTTGAGCCGTAATGGAACATCGGTACGACCATCTAAATTGGTCACTGCTGTGACTAACAGTTGCCGATCGCCGGATTCGCGATCGTACCGCCAAAGTTGAAGGGAGACCCCTGCCGCTGGGCAGCCTTGGGCCGTGTCTAGAACATGGGTTGTGAGTTTTCCCATTGGTGTTTACCAGGAAAGTGGGTCGATCAAAATTGGAGAGTTGGGAATATTTTATTTTCGTTATAGCATAGGCGTAGTGGCGCATTTGTGCTGGACTGATCAGATTGCAAGAAAACTCAGATCAGGAGAAGACACTTGGGAGAAGACATGATGACTCAGCCCTCCGTTGAATATAAGCGAATTTTCATCTGTGGATCAGCCCTACGGGGACAACCCGACCATGCCAACTTAGGCGATGCGGTATTCATTCGATCTGCGCAGACACAGCCCTTGTACCGTCTCCACGCGGCTGGGGATGGGTGGCATCCCGCCATCTATGCCGTGGACTCTGGCGGAATTTCAATTCCGGGGGAGGTCTACGATTTAACTCTGGCAGACTTTGACCACCTAGCCGCCAATGAGCCGCCCCATATGTATCCCAGCGACGTTGTCTTGGAGGATGGGGAAGTTCTAACCGCATTTTTATATCCCCAGGAATTGATCGAGCAGTTTAACTGGCCCGATATTTCCCACCACGGCGGTTGGGCCGCCTACAAAGCCGCCGCCAGCCAGTAGTCTCGGCTCTTCGGTGCATTTAGAATGCCGTTGGTGGATGGTGTTGGTGCCAATGGTGCGCAATATCCATCCGCCGACACAGCCATACCCGATCGTGGCCCTGCACATAGTCTAAAAATCGTGCTAAAGCCGCCGATCGGCCCGGTCGTCCCACCAAGCGACAATGTAGCCCCACACTCATCATTTTCGGGGCAGTTTCTCCTTCGGCATACAGCACATCAAAGGCATCCCGCAGGTAGGCAAAAAACTGATCGCCGGAATTAAAGCCCTGACTGGTGGCAAAACGCATATCGTTATTATCCAGTGTGTAGGGGATCACCAAATGGGGCGTGCCGTAGTCGTAGACCCAGTAGGGCAAGTCATCGGCGTAACTATCGGCATCGTAGAGGAATCCCCCGGCTTCCACCACCAGTTTGCGCGTGTGGGGACTGTTGCGGCCCGTGTACCAACCCAGGGGACGACTGCCCGTGACGCGGGTGTGAATCTCGATCGCCCGTTGTAAATGATCCCGTTCCGCCGCTTCATCAAAATCTTTGTAATCAATCCAGCGATACCCATGGCTGGCAATTTCCCAATCCGCTTGCAGCATTGCCGCCACCGCCTCTGGATGCCGTTCTAAGGCCATGGCAATCCCATAAACTGTCACCGGAATCTGCCGTTGGGTAAACAGCCGATGCAGCCGCCAAAAGCCCGCTCGACTGCCATATTCATAGCAGGATTCCATATTCATATGCCGCAGACCCACAAAAGGTTGGGCCCCCGGAATCTCCGATAGAAACGCTTCCGATGCCCGATCGCCATGCAAAATACAGTTTTCGCCACCTTCTTCATAGTTGATCACAAATTGCACCGCAATCCGAGCTTGGTGAGGCCACTGGGGATGGGGAGGCATCGCACCATAGCCAATCAGATCACGGGGATAAACCGAAGAATTTACCATTGATGTTCCTAACCAGTGCAAGAAATAGTTCCAGTGTAGGCGGTAGCCCGAGTCAAATTCAGTTACCCAGCCATCTGTTTTATACGTTTTTATTCAAATAGCAGCGCGGCCCCACCTCCCACTATAGGCGGACTCCATCCACTCCCTTCTGATAGAGCCGACTCAAGAGTAACCCTTCTATTCTGATGATTGAGGGGCCAACAGTTTCAGTAACTCACCCGCTGTTCCATCCCCTCACCGAACCCAATGCAATTTCTATTCCATCTAGGAGAAAATTATGGATACCTACGTTTGTAAAGTATGTGGATATGTATATGACCCTGCAAATGGGGATCCTGAAGCCAATATTGAACCCGGTCTACCGTTTGCAGTCCTCCCCGAAGATTGGACTTGCCCGCAATGTCATGCAGATAAGTCGGAATTTGATCCAGAAACCGGGCCTATGCCGGGAATGGTCGCACCGATCGGGGAATAGGGTTGTAGAAAATTAACAAACAAGCGTCATAGTTACTCACTCTCTAGTATTCTGTCAATCTAAGTTAAGGGCTAGTGAATCCACTAGCTCTTTTTTATCAGCGATCGAGCAATTTTTGCAGGCTAAATACAGTTTAACTATGGTATTTACCAAACCCATCTTTTAGGAGATTTTTTAAATTAGCTAAACCCTTCTATATAGTGATTGGATGCAGTGACATTTCCGTCACCATAGAAGAGTCAACCATTCGAATCTTTCCAGGTCTTCTCTATGAAAAAGTCTTCTTCCCACGCTTCTGAACTCAATCCTCCTGACAACATTACGCCATCGTTCAAATCAACGATGACTGGAATCCTGACGCTGTTGCCCCTAATAGTTTTATTAGTCGGTCTTTACAGTGGAGCTATCAATCCGTAATGACTAGTCAATAAATTCTTACACCTGAAAATTAAGCATCTTGATGATTCATGATCAAGATGCTTTGTTTCAAGTTAGTTATTGGCGAACATTCAGACAACAATTCAATTTACAGAATCCCCTCATCAAGGTACCCACTGAAAAAAGACTGCCAACTGATCGATTCAGGGTGCAATCGGGTGATCTATTTTTTACCAGTGCTGTCAGTCTGGACTGTCTCTTCCCGCTTATCACAGGTTTCATAGACGATACCCGCCTGAATCTCTCGCCATTCAGGCGTGATCTCCTCTGTACTGGTCAAAATCTCCTGGGCCAAATCCAACCATAGCCCCTGCTGCGTCAGAAAGCTAACCTGCTCTTGCACCATCGCTAAGCCCCGTTTCCCCGATCGCCAAGCCGATTCCCGCACTTGCTTTTGCTGAAAACTTAACTGTGACTTCGCTTTTGGTGTAACGGTTTGGAAATTCGCATACATTTCCGTCGAGTTCTGATGCAGGATCAAACGATACTTTTGTCCTGCCTCCAGATCTGGCCCGGAATACACCATGCGCGTTAGGCCATCCGCATCCGGCAAGAGGCTGACTGGTTGCTCCCAAATCATTTGCCCGGATTCTTTTATTAACTGTACAAATTTCACTTGACCACGCCACACCCAAGTCGGTCGAGATCGGAGCATCAAGGGCTTTTCTGTACCCCATCGCCCAGGCACTACCGAGCATAATAATTGATCTCCACGACTGCCACCAGTTCCTGATGGGACGGGAGGTTTGCCCCCAAATAAACTGTTATAAATTCGGCTCCATGGACTTTCCTGCTGAGCATGAGCGATCGAGGATAGATCACCCAGAACCAGCATCAGACATGTTGTACTGATTAACGCTGTAAGTCGAAACTTAAACCCGCTTTCCATAGACTGCATCCTTCACTACTGCTAATAAGATATACATGGAAATCGTCGTCGTTGGCAACAAAACTGGCAACAAAATTTGAAACGAGATATAGACTTGAAAACTGAATAAAGTGATAATACTAAAGCTAAGAATTAATCCACTCCAGATATAGAGGTTCATCCCTTTTTGGGAACGATAGATGACCAGTCCCTTAGCTATAAATGCCGCTAGTAGAACCAACCAGAGATCTGGAATCGGACGAATAAATAATTGATTCCGCCATTGGTAGGCTAAATAGGCATGGATATTTCCTCCTGGCATTTGATCCATACTGGATTGCCAATAGCGAAAAGCCTGGGGTGTTCCATAGCGATCGGCATTTTTATGCTCCACTCCCGCCTCGTCATACAGACCTGGTGCAATTAGTAAGATCTGCTGTGCTAAATCTTGTAAGTCCGGTGATGTTTTTAAAGTTTCCAGAAATTGATGGGCAGGTAATGTTTTATAAACGCTTTCCGGATCGATCGAATAGTCAATCAGCGGATGGAACCACATTTGTCCAAAACCGTAGGATAGCCGCGTGATTGGACTGGGCGTGAGCCAATCCGGTGAACCCTGCGATCTCTGACAAGAGGCGGAGGGTTGGGCGGCACTTCTTGGCCCTAAACAGGCTAATTGGTAAGCCAAGGGCAACACAGACTGGGATGAATCCTGCAAGGGCACATAAATCGACGATCGATTCATGCCTTCAGCGGCCAGCAATAGCCCCATAGAGCCATAGTGCACCCCTGAACTCGGAAATAGGTCGGGTAAGGGTTTTTGGCAAGTTTCGCCCCGACAATCCACCCCAACCACCAAGGGCAATCCTTGGGCTACTAACTTTTTCGTTGTTTGACTAAAGGACTGATCAACCTCTTTCTGCGGACGATCGAGCAAATAATCCAGACCCACGATCGGCGCTTGCATCTTGGCTGCCTGAGTCAACAGCTTACCAAGATAGCCTTTATTAATCGGCCAGACGGGTTCAATGCGATTGTTCTTGATCGAATCAGAATCTATCTGAACCAGTAAAACCAAAGGCTTTGGCGCAGGTGTTTGCCCTGTTGCATCCCGATAGACCGCCTGAACCCACTGCCGGCGATCGATGAGTGCCTGTTGCACATTCAGCAAGCTACTCAGCACGACTAACCCCGTCAACCCGATCGCTTCCCAAACAGTCGGTTTCCATTGACGTAACTTGGCACGGGTCCCCACTGGACGGGCCTGAAATAGCGGGGCATCAGGATGGCAGTAGAGCGATGGCACCAGATGGGTCGAGGGAAACTTTAAGCGTCCCTGGAGGTACTGACAGGCCGATCGGAGCGAGGCATGAATCGTTTGCTCACTGGCTAATCCTTTGACAAACTGAAGAAAAAACTCCTGCGCTACCTGATTGTGAATCGGTTCCCGCATCACGACCACCTGACTCAACCCCAAATCCACCAAGCCCTCAGCAATATTTAAACCACTACAGGAATTGAAAATGGCGACTTTGAGGCCCCGCTGCTGCGCTTGCTTTAAAAACGGTCGCAGTTCACTGATCAGCAGCGACTGACCAGGCGCAATAAAAATTCTGCCCTGACTTAATTCAGTTTCATTGCTGTGTCCTGCAAAAAAGAGGATATCCCAACCCACAACATCACTGAGCGCTTGGGTAATTCGATCTTTCAGATCATTCTCAGCCAATCCCTCCTGCCAGCCCACAAATTGCACATCTGCCACTTTATTTGTTTTTAGGGCTTTCAGTGCCTCGTATTCATTTTGGAAATCTAAGCCAGTGTCATCGCCCATAATGGCCAGAATGCGCAGCCGTCCCTGCCGTTGCAGTGTTTTAGCGGAATAGCGAATGTTGATGGGCGATCGAATAATTTGAATGGACTGAGCCGCTCCAAACTGCTGCCCCACGTCCCAAGCTTCCCAGGGCAACCGCTCCAAGTCGATATTGTCACAGCTTAGAAATAGGGCGATCGGTTCTCCACCATTGGCCTTCGCCAGTTCAGCCAGTTGCGTCCGCAGCGGTAACAGTTCTGCATGGCTAAGCCAAGTATCAAATTCATTCAGCAATAACACCTCAGCTTGCGCAAGCTGCACCCGCAAATCCTCCGGCGGAACGTCCCCCGTCCCACTGGGGCCGGGTCGCCCCCGCAAATCGCGATAGAATCGGCCATAGAGAGCACGCCAGTTATCATACAGATTCTTTAAGCTAGCAGGGTAGTGAATAGACCGCTGGATTGAACGACCTTGGCCTGCATCCAAAAAGAAGATGCAAGTTTGATCGGCTTGGCTAATGCGGAGAAAAACACGTTTAGCAGACATCGGGGATTGTTGGATGAAACGATTTGCAGAACATGAGAAGCATGAATTTTTTATGTAAAGGCAAAGTTCGGGAGGGTGATGGTTTGATTTTGATACTGCAAGGTGACTGTAAATTGTTCATCCAGTTCCCCCGTCACGCTGCCATAGAGAAAGTCAGATTGGGTTGTTTCCGTTTGCCGATCGATTAAGACCGCGCTAGCATCTGCAATCTGCAACCCTAAGCCCCGAGGTAAATCGGCGCGATCCTGCTGGCGCAAGATCACGAGTAAGGACCATTCGGCTACACCGGACTCCGGCGATGGTGTTACAGGCGCAATCACCGCATACAGGCGCAGTGCCAAGTCACCTAATTGCACATCTTGGTAGGCGGTTGCTTTTTCTAGGGGGATTGCGATTCCCTTGCGCATCAAGCTCATCAGAATGGCAGACAAATCACCCATGGGAGAATCTGCTTCCACATCCCGTAACTCACGGGTTGCCGGGGCGAGATCGATCGCGGGAAGTACCTGCCATGCCGCCAACTCTGTTGCGATCGCATCTCCTAGATGATTAGCGGCTTGATTGGCTCGATCGACTTGCTGATGCAGCCATTGTCCGGTTCTCACCACAGGTTGCACCAGTAGTTGGCGCAGTCGCTGGGAAAGGTCGGGAGTCGGTCTACCTTGGGGTAAGGCAATCGCTACGGGATCTAGGCAAGTCAGATAGAGTAAGAACTCGTCTAAGTCTGGGTTGGCTTGCTCGATCGCGAGACGACAATAGCGGTCTGTTTCCTGGAGTTGCGGCAGTTGGTCATGGCGTAGGAACCCGAGGATTTCCGCTTGACCGGATTCCTCATGGAGGACGATCGGGAGATAAAAGTGGGAGGCAAACTGAGGATTATGAATAGAAGAAGCGGGAATACACCAATCATCAGCACTGCCATCGGTAACAATTAGGCAAAGGTTAAAGGTTGCAACTTTAATTCGACAAACTGCAATATGACCTTTGATGGTTGGGGGAGTGGTATTGGAGCGAATACTAGGCTGGGAAGACTCAGCTGTCTCTGGCAACAGGATGATTGCTTGGGAGAGATCGAGTGATGCGGAGGTCGTTCGTTGTTTGAACCAATGCTGAAAGGCTTGGATTGCCAATGCATGGAGATAAATTGCCCAACTAGACTGAACAGACTCGGAGGCTTTTCCCCAGCGTTGGCTAATCTCTTGGGCTTGCGAAAAGTCTGCATCTTCTAGGGGAACAATCTCACCTTGCAACGGTTCATAGTCTAGGAGAAGATCAGCGTCTAGTAGAAAATCGGTCGAGCGTAGATAACTGTCCATAATAGTGATGGTGGGTGAGGAAGAGGTCGGTGATTGAGAATTCATGGTGGGTTCGACGGGTAATTGCCTAATCAGCGGGTGATGTACTGTGTTTTGGTGTACTGCTTGGCGTACTGTATTTTGGTGTACTGCTTAGCGTACTGTTTGGTGTACATTACTGTCTCAATCTGGAAGCCGCAACCCTATGAATATCAAGCTTTCCGAGAAATTACGGAACTGTCATAATCAGATGGAGATAGGTACAGAGTTTCTGCGTAAAAAGGCTGGGGGTGATGCTGTAGCCTTTGGCGGTGCTAATTTCTGCCTGGACGGCTGCGATCATCTCATCGACTTGCGTTTCTAAAGCGCGATCGATCTGTTGGGCGACCTGCACCAACCGATCGGGATCCACAAAAAATGGCCCTTTTTCCTGAATGAAGCTTTTGAGTTGATGCAGGATGAGGTTGCGCACATCGGCACGGAACGCTTTGAGCTTGAGGAGACGGGTGACTTCATCCTGGCGTTGTAGCCCGATCGTGGGGGCAATGGCGCGCATGGAACAGCGTTGGCAGTGGAGTTGTTCGAGGGCTTGGAGAAATTGAGTTGCTTTTTGTGGTATTTGCTGGAGGCGATCCTGGATAACTTGCTGGAGGGCTTGTTCTAGGGCGTTGGTAAATTCTTGGCGAAAGGCGTGGAGAAAGTCTGCGATCGCATCGTCATCCTCTGGTGTGGGTTGATTTTGGGAAATTTGGTATTCTAATTGTTCAGCGGTTTCGGGCACATCTAAGGATTGGCTCAAGTTCCTTTGTCTGACTAGTCCACCCCGACGATAGATCCGATATTGGCGCAGTTGTTCTGCTAGTTTTTTAAGTCGATCGGAAATGTTATCGGGTTTTAATTGTTCATGGATACTTTGTTCGATAAATGTAGCCATACGTTCCAGTTGGGCTGGGGTGGGATCTTCACACCGTCTACGTCCCTTTTGGTGTTGCCGATCGTGTAAATAAACGTTGTGGTAACTGTTGAGCAAAACGATGGCAAAACTAATTTCGGATACGGATAATTGATAGAACTCCCGTAGCATTTTTTCTAGGCTATCGGGGGAGGTGTCGTTGAGGATGGCCCAGGGGGTGATGAGGTGTAACCCTTGGCTGAGTAGGAATTGCTGGAGGGCGGGATGCTGCCGAACGAAGCGGATAATCCAGTTCTGTAGGCTGCCTGACTCTGCCCGGAAGCGCTGCAAAATTACGATCGCGAGGGGCTTATAGGAACTAGTTTCTGGGTCATAGGCAAATCGCCCATCATCATCGAGGACGAAGGGCAGAAGGTCGGAGAGTTGAAATTGGTAGTTGTCGCCAAATTGTCGAACTAGTTTGAGGCAGGCTTGCACAATGACATGGGAGATGTAGCAACGGAGGCACAGTTGCGCCTGGGAATCGGCATGGGTCAGGAGGCGATCGAGGATTTTGGCAGGGTCGATCGGTTCAGGAAATTGTTGAAGGAAGAATGCTTTGGCGGGGGGCAGCTCTTTGGGTTGGTAGGTGCCGTCAGCTTGGAGCCGGAGGATTGTCCAGTATTGACTCAGGTTGTCCATGGTGGGTTGTATTCCCTCGATCGGGGGAGATTGGGCAATGGGAAAGCTGGGACTGAATTAGTCTATCAAGGTTGTCGAAATCAAGGGGTTACAAGCTGTTACCGACGAGGGTAAAGGGTGCCCAGTAGTAGGGATGGGCGAGGGAGTTGGGGGCGGGTTGCCCTGGCACATCGGGGCGGGCATTGGCACGGGGTAAGGCGCGGGCATCGGTGAGGGAGAATTGTTCCGTGATGAAGGCTTGTTGGACTTGTTGTAGGGCTTGGGCTTTGGTTTGGCCGTTGGCGAGGTGTTGGTAGAACTGTTGCATGAGCAATGCGGTGCTGGCATCGTTCACGGCCCAGAGGGAGGCGAGAACGGATTTTGCGCCACGCCGTAGGAAGTAGTTGCTGATGCCGGAGATTTCGGTGCCGTCGGAACTGGCGCTACTGATGCCCGTTTCGCAGGCGGAGAGGACAACGAGGTGTTTGGTGCTGAGGTTGGTGAGGTTGGCGATGTCTGTGATGGGGAGTTTGTCGCCGTTGCCTAGTAATAAAAAAGAGGCGGTGATGGTTTTTGGGTTGAAGCTGCCGTGGGTGGCGATGTGGAGGACGCGGGAGGGGGCTGGGTTGCGGAGGCTGTTGGCGGTGAAGGCTGCGTTGAGTTGGATGATGCCGGGATAGATGCCCCGATCGTTACCCCGATTACCCCGATCGTTATTCTGGCGGACGATCGCGTGGAGTTCGGCTTCGACGTTGGGGAGTGGGTTGAAACCGGGGAAGCCGTGGGAGGTGCCGAGGGCGAGGATGGTGGGAGTCTGACCGGGGGGGGCAAAGCGATCGCCCATGTCGGTGTCGGTGGTGATGAGGTTGGAGAGGGTGTGTTTTTGAATCAGGTATTGTTGGCCGTCGTAGAGGGTGGCGATCGGGATGTAGCGGGTGACGTGGTCGAGGGAGAAGAGGAGTTGCAGGTTGGGGTTTTGGCTGAGTTCGGTTTGCAGGGGGGGTGGGATGAGCCAGTTGTAGAGGGTGTGGCTGGTGGCTTTGAGGCTGTCGAGGTTGCTGTAGGGGGAGCCGAGGGCTTTGCGCAGCCGATCGACGGTTTGGGTCAGTTCTTTTTGCGGGACATCGAGGGCGATAGTTTTGACGGTACCTTTCGCGTTTGTCCAGATGACCCAGAGTTTATCACCGACGACTAGGTTTTGAATCAGAATGGTGTTGGGTTGGGCGTTGAGGATTGTGTTGGGGTTCCCGATCGCGAGGTTGGATTGATTCATGTCTTGGGTGATGCGATCGGTCTGTTGTTTGAGGGTTTTACCCAGGGGTTCTAGGGTGGCGAGGGAGAAGGTTTTCTGTTGTTCGATCTGTTGCCAGGTTTGGGTTTCTAGGGGATGGAGGGGGAATTGGATCGGGGATGTTTGTTGTTGTTCATCGTAGTTAGAGGATTCTTGGACTTTGAGCAGTTCCAGAATGGCTTGGGCTTCGCGGGTACGCCCTTGGGTGAGGAGGAGATCGGCAAGGCGACGATAGGTGCTAGAGACGGTGCTGGTATAGATTTCCTGGGTTTCACGGGGCAGTTTACGCAAGTCTTTCCGAATGGATTCAGCAACATTGACCGATTGCTTGTAGAAGACGATAGCCAGTTCTGGATCTTGTTTGGCAAGAGCAACACCTAAGTTATTGAGTGCTTTATATTCACCATCTCGGTTTTTGATTCCACGGGCAATAACTAAACTTTGTTGATGATATTCAGTTGCTTTAGGATAATTGCCGAGAGAATTGTATATATTTCCTAGATTACCAATAGATTGTCCTTCTCCCAATCGATCTTTAATTTCCCGAGCAATTGCTAGATGTTGTTCCTGATACTCAATCGCTTTCGCATAGTTGCCCAGAGAATGGTATGCAAGTCCTAGGTTGCCGAGTGCTCCGCTTTCCCCCCATCGGTTTTTGATTTCACGAGCGATCGCTAAAGTTTGTTCAAGATATTCGATCGCTTTTGGATAGTTACCGAGCGATTGGTATGCATTTCCCAGATTGCCGAGTGCTACGCCTTCCCCTGGTCGGTTCTTGATTTCACGGGCGATCGCTAAATATTGTTCGTGATACTCAATCGCTTTGGGAGAGTTACCGAGCGATTGGTATGCAATTCCCAAATTGCTAAGCGCACTGCCTTCTCCCTGGCGATCTTTAATTTCCTGGGTAATGGCCAAACTTTGTTCCTGATACTCGATCGCTTTGGTATAATTCCCGAGAATATTATATGCAATTCCCAGATTCCCGAGTGATGCACCTTCTCCCTGGCGATCTTTAATTTCCCGCGCAATCGCTAAACTTTGTTCCTGATACTTGATTGCTTGAGGATAATGCCCGAGATGTAAGTGTGTATTTCCCAAATTTCTGAGTGATGCACCTTCTCCTTGGCGATCTTTAATTTCATGAGCAATAGCTAAGCGTTGTTTATGATACTCGATTGCTTTGGCATAGTTGCCGAGGTCATTGTATACATTTCCCAGATTCCCAAGTGATGCACCTTCTCCCCGGCGATCTTTAATTTCCCGCGCAACTACCAAACTTTGTTCATGATACTCGATCGCCTTGGCATAGTTGCCCAGAGCATCGTATGCAAGTCCCAGATTCCCCAGCGCATGTCCTTCTCCCCGTCGGTCTTTGATTTCCCGCGCAACTACCAAACTTTGTTCGTGATACTCGATCGCTTTGGGATAGTTGCCTAGAGCATCGTATGCAAGTCCTAGGTTGCCGAGTGCTCCGCCTTCCCCCTGTCGGTTTTTGATTGCTCGTGCAATCGCTAAACTTTGTTCATAATACTTGATCGCTTTGGTATAGTTGCTGAGAGAATAATATGAATTTCCTAGATTTCTCAACACACCTCCCTCTTGCCACCGATTTTTCAGTTCACGAATGATCGCTAAACTTTGTTCGTGATACTTGATCGCTTTGGGATAGTTGCCGAGAGCATTGTATACATTTCCCAAATTTCCCAGCGTAGCTCCCTCCCCCTGTCGGTCTTTGATGTCTCGCGCAATCACTAAACTTTGTTCGTGATACTCAATCGCTTTAGCATAGTTGCCGAGATTATTGTATGCACTTCCCAGTTTCCCCAGCGATTGTCCTTCTCCCCGTCGGTCTTTGATGTCTCGCGCAATCGCTAACCGTTGTTCCTGATACTCGATCGCCTTGGCATAGTTGCCCAGAGCATCGTATGCAAGTCCCAGATTCTCCAGCGCATTGCCTTCTCCCCGTCGGTCTTTGATGTCTCGCGCAATCGCTAAATGTTGTTCGTGATACTCGATCGCTTTAACATAGTTACCCAGAGCCTGGTATACATTTCCCACATTCCCCAGTGCAGATCCTTCCCCCTGACGATCTTTAATTTCCCGCAAAACCACCAAACTTTGTTCGTGATACTCGATCGCTTTGGCATAGTTGCCCAGAGCATCGTAGGCATTTCCCAGATTCCCCAGCGCAGCTCCTTCCCCCCATCGGTTTTTGATGTCTCGCGCAATCACTAAACTTTGTTCGTGATACTCGATCGCTTTGGCATAGTTGCCCAGAGCATCGTATGCAATTCCCAGATTCCCCAGCGATTGTCCTTCCCCCGGTCGGTCTTTGAGTTCTCGCGCAATCGCTAAACTTTGTTCCTGATACTCGATCGCTTTGGCATAGTTGCCCAGAGCATCGTATGCAATTCCCAGATTTCCCAGGGCATTTCCTTCCCCCCTTCGGTCTTTAATTTCACGATACAACTTAAGGGCTTGTTGCCAAGACTGGAGAGCTGCTTCAAACTGGCTGATTTGGGCTTGCTGAATGCCTTGCAGCAGCAGTTGGTCGGCGGTTGCCTTCTTTTGTGCAACCGTCGGTGCAGCGGTCTGCGCCACTCCCGGCAGCTCACCCACCGCCACCACTGCCGTCATCCCAATCACCAACCCCGTCACCCAACCCGCCACCTGATTCCGCATCTTGCCCCCACAGTTTGTAAAACCAGCACATGGCTAAACCCTCAACTTAAATTACCAGATCTAACCATGTACATTGTTATATGGATTGCTAAATGTAACGATCCCACAATCCCTAAAAATCATCCTTTCCAGTGAGCTGCTTCTCCATCGCATCTGCACTATACAACGTCACCATCAATGCCACTTCCAAATCCTCCGGCTTCAGATTCGCATCGACCTTGGCTGCAAAAAGGGCTACACTGCGCTTCTCACCCTGCACCACCTGCCACGCCCCAACTTTAGTTTTATTAGACGCCTTCAATAACTGATTCGCCACATCAGCACTGAGTTCCCCTTGGGCCACATATCCTGGCGATACAATCTGACGAACTTCTAAACCTTTCAGACTGTCTGTTTTAGAACGGATAAAAGCCCGTTGTGTTCGTTCATCCT
The DNA here is from genome assembly GCF_014697025.1 of Alkalinema sp. FACHB-956. Taxonomy (NCBI): domain Bacteria; kingdom Bacillati; phylum Cyanobacteriota; class Cyanophyceae; order Leptolyngbyales; family Leptolyngbyaceae; genus Alkalinema; species Alkalinema sp. FACHB-956. Next base: position 60,570 of record NZ_JACJRC010000018.1, read on the forward strand.
TCATTTTGAGGACAACTTTAAAATCACCATCTTGATCAATCTCATATTTCCAGCCCATCTTATCCAGCGCCGCTTTGACCCGCTGATCGCCATTGGCTGATGCCTGGGTAGGGTTGGCAGGAATCAATTGACTCAGAATTGCCACAAATGTTGCAGCCGTTAAAACAGTAGTACCAATCCAGCGTTTCATTATGATGGCTCCTTCCACGATCGAGGAATTTTTTGCTTGTATGCATTCATCATTCCAGCCATACAGAGGTTATGGAAAAATTGCTGAAGCATCAATGTAGCAAGACTTTGCAAGAGGCATCCAGTACAAATAACCCTGCCTACAAGTTATTCCCCATCAGAATAAACGGTGCCCAATAGTAGGGATGGGAAAGATGGTTGGGGCGTTTTTGGTTGGGGATGTAGCGGCGGGCTCCGGCTCGATCGGCGGCATCTTGGAGCGTAAGTTGGCTGTTGATGAACTTGAGTTGGACTTGGCGCAGGGCTTGGGTTTTGCTCTTGCCGGGGGTGAGATTCTGGTAAAACTCTGACATCAGCAGACTGGTGGCGGGGTCATTCACTTTCCAGAGGGAGGCGAGAACAGCTTTGGCTTTGGCGTTGCTGCTGAGGAAATAGGCGGCAATTCCCGCAACTTCTGAGCCATTACGATCGCTGCCTCCCAGGGCAGTTTCGCAGGCAGAGAGGACGACGAGATGGACATTTTGCAGATCTTCTAGATATTGAATTTGGGAGATTTCGTAGGGGGTACTATCACCGAGAACCAGGTAGGAGGTACGAGGGGCTGTGGGAACAAATTCACCATGGGTTGCAATATGGAGAATGTTGGGCTTGTACTGGGCAAGTTGGGCTTCCAGCGTTTTGCGAGAGAAGTCACGATCGAGCCAAGTGATACCATTAAGAACGCCACGGGAATCGGTTTTAGCATCACTTTTGACAATGTTATCGAGTTCGTAGGTGACGTAGGGAAGGCTACTAAATTCACGGGTGGGATTGGTTAGGGTGACGGGTTGGGAAAGGCCAAAACCCAAGACGGAGGGGCGATCGGGGAGTGTGGCTTGGGTGTCGGTGAGGCTGACGGAGAGAATATTGGAAACGCTGTATTGTTCGATCAAATATTGTTTGCCGTCGTAGAGGGCGGCCATGGGGATGTAGTTGGTGACGCGATCGGGTACGAAGATGAGGTTGGTGATCTTGTTTTGGGTGAGTTCGTTACGGAGTTTTTGGGGCAGGAGGCATTGGTAGAGTTGCTGGCCTGTGGTTTGAACGGGGGTCAGGTCGGTACTATTTTGGAGGTCGGTGCGGAATTGTTCGACCAGTTTGGAGAGTTGGGCTTCACCGAGGGGACATTCGGTTTGACTGAGGACGCCGCCTTTAGAGGCCCAGAGGATACGGGTTTTATCTTTGAGGACGAGGGGATAAATCAGGACGGTGTTGGGTTGGGTATCGACGATTTTTCGGGCTCCGCCGCTGAAGTCGTCGGTGCTCGCGGCGATCGCTGTGTCCCGTTCTTTTATAAGTTGGGTTTTAACGCCTTCAATAAATTGGTCGTAGGCGGCGGTGAGGTTGCGGTAGGTTTGGTTGTATTCTTCCAGTTTGGGGCAGTTGGTTTGTTTACAGGTATCGCGTTGTTGGCCGAAGGCGATTAGGGAGTTGTATTTTTTGATGATTTCCTGTTCGATTTGGGTGAGGGGAACTTGGGTGAGGGGGGTAGCGGAACGGGTGCCTTCAGTAACTGCGTTGATTTCTTGAATTTTTAGGAGTTCTAGGACTTTCTGAGCTTCACCGATACGGCCTTGGGAAAGGAGTAAATCGGCAAGTTGTCGATAGGTATCGGCAATGGTTTGGGTGTAGGATTCCTGCTGTTCTTTGGATAGGCTACGATTGCTAGTTCGAATACCTTCGTAGGTATTCACAGATTGTTTATAAAACGCGATCGCCAGTTCGGGTTGGGTTTGAAAGAGTTTGCCTAGCGTTGCTAAGGCTTCTGCTTGGGTCGTACGATCGTTCACAGTCTGAGCGATGTTCAATGCTTGCTGTAACGCCTCCTGCGCTGCTTGCACCTGACCTTGCGCCAGATAAACTTGTCCCAAGGTATTCAGCGTCGATGCTTCCCGTGGGCGCAATCCAATTTTGCGTTGCAGGGCCAAAGCGTCCTGTAAAAATCTTTCAGCTTGAGCCCAATTTCCCTGTTTTTCGTAAGTCTCGGCTATTCTCTGAAAGATCACGCTCTGCATGGAGAGATTACCAGTTTCCCGAAACAGCGTTAGCGATTGCTGGTATACCTGAAGCGCCTGCGGGTAGTTTTTTTGCTTGCGATATACGTTGGCAATGTGGATAAGGGTAGACGCTTCACTATTTTTTTCCCCTAGTTCACGACTGAGTAACAAAGATCGCTGCAATCGTTCCAAGCCTTGAGAGTACTGACCTAAATTGACATAAACACGCCCCTGCGCTAGTAAGCCTACAAATTCACTAGAACGGCTTCCCATCTTTTGGGACAATGCCTGTGCTTGCTGATAAAACTCCAGTGCTTTCGCGTAGCTCGATTGGGCATGATAAACTTCTCCGATGTTCCGCAGTATAATTACCTCATTAGGGAGATCACCTGTCTTGCGGGCCATTTCTAGTGACTGCTGCAACTGCTCCACAGCCAGATCATATTTACCCTGATCTATATAAAGCACTGCAATATTATTTAAAGCAGTCACAATCTCAAAGCCATATTGACGTTTGATGGAGATCGATCGCTGATGAAATTCCAAGGCCCGCTCGAAATCTCCTTGCGTGCTGTAGATGCCTGCGAGGTTATTCAACGCGGTTGCTTCCGCCGCAGGAGACTGTATAGCTTGTGCTACTTCTAGGCTTTGCTGAAGGTAACTGAGAGCTTTAGTCGTTTGTCCCTGCTCATCATAGACTCGTCCGATATTATTGAGAATTCTGCCTTGCATGGAACGAGCACCAGATGCAAGAGCAATTTTCATCGCTTGCTGTAAAACATCTAATGCTTTGGGGTAGTCACCTATGGCAAGGTAAACATTACCAATATTATTGAGGAAGGTGGTTTGGCGATCTAAATCCTTATATTGCTGGGCGATCGCTAACCCTTGCTCGTGAGTTTTCAGTGCTTCAGGATAACGCCCCAAGCCATCATAGACAAATGCCAGGTTATTCAACAATGAACTAAGACTAAGCTGAAAAATTTTCAGACACAACTGTGGATCATTAATTTCTTTTATCCCGCACAGTTGATCCTCCGCCTTAGTATTTCCAGATTGCAGTTGCTGAATTGCTGTTTGTAATTGGTTTAGTGCTTTCTGTTGTAGGTTCAGTGCTTGCAAATAGTCCCCTCTGTTAGAGTAATTATTACTGATGTTATTGAGTAAAGCGACTTCACTTGAAATATTTTTTTGACTACGGGCAATGACTAACGCTTCTTGGTAAAACTTTAACGCTGCCTCAAGCTGGCCTAAATCCCCTAAAGACTGCGCAACTCGAATTAATGCGTGCATTTCATTATAAGGATCCTTTTTTAATTTTTCCCGCACGATCGCCAACGTCTGCTGACTAGTTTCCAATGATTTTTTATGCTCCCCTAGTTGGCTATAGATAGATGATATAAAACGTAGAGTTTTTTGTTGCTTTTGAAAATTATTTTGCTGTTCTGCAATCCTCAAAAGCTCTTGGTATATAGCTAAAGCTTGGGAATACTGTCCATTATTAGAGTAAGCAATTCCCAATTGGCTCAGCAATTGTTGCTCTGTCTCGATAAATCGATCTTTTAGCAAGCGATCGCGATGCTGTCTCCAAAATTTCAATCCTTGCTGATAGGAAGTCACAGCCTCTGCATACTGATTTTGATGATCAAATATATAACCTAGATCAAAATAATAATTCTGGATAAAGAAAATTGCATCCTGTTCTGACGAATCATCTTTGAGTTCTCTAGCCAGAGTTTGGACTTGCTGCCAGATCACTAATGATTTTTCATAGGCTGCGATCGCAGCTTGATACTCAGTTGCCTCAGACAAACTCTCTCCCTGTCCGCTGTAGACAAAACCTTGTCCTTTTAATGCACTCAATTCCAAGGCACGATTCTGGATTGTACGAGCAATCTCTAGCTCTTTTTGGTAGGCAGCTAAGGCTTGGGGATATTGTTTATTCCTGTAATAAGCCCACCCCAGATCCGACCAAACCTGGGCAATTTGGGGCGGTTGGTTCAGTTTTTCGTAGATTGTCAAGGCTTGTTGATAAAACTCGATCGATTGATCATATTGCTTCATCCGATAAAACGCATCACCAATTCGTTCTTTCACATCACCAATAGCTGATTCATTATTAACTTTTTGATAAATTACTAACGCTTGCTGAAATGCTTCTAGGGATTTAGGATCTTGCTTAAGCTGTCGATAAGTCTCTCCAAAGTTCATCCAAACTCGTGCGAGGGCAGATTGATTGGTCGTTTTTTGATAAGCTGTGAGCGATCGCTGGTACGCCTCCAACGCTTTTGGATATTGCTCCATCCGATAAAACGTATTGCCAATCCGGTTCTCAACCTCACCCACAGATTCATCATCGATCGTCCTAGCAATGGCTAGTGCCTTCTCATAAGCCTCCAATGCCTGAGAGAGTTGTTTTTGATTCGCATATAACCCACCCATTTCTAGCAACACCGATCGTTCAAACCAAGGATTTTCCGCAGCCTGAGCGATCGCTAATTGCTTTTGATAAACCTGCAACACCTGCTCGGTCTTCGGTTGCTGAAATGCTGCAACTATCTGCAATCCACTATACTCCGCAGCTCGATAACCAATCTCCTGACTCAGCGCTTGCTGCCGCTGAATCATCGCATTCGCCTGGTTAAAGTCCTTTAACCCATAGTAAGTAAGTGCCAGCCAATAGTAGGTAAACGGCATATACTCTTTATCATCGACAGCCTCAGCATCTTTCAAGACATCCTGCAAGGTGTCTAACGCTTTGGGAAATTGAGTTTGAACACAAAACACACTTCCCATAATTATCTGGGCTAGCGATTCTCCCTTGCGATCGCCTATTTGTTGAGCGATCGTGAGTGCTTGGCGAGCTAATTCCAATGATTTCGCATAATCTTGACGATTCCGAGCAGCCCAACCCAGCAACGCTAACACCTCACCTTCTCTCCTACGATCTTTGATCTCACGAGTTAATTGAAGTGCTTGTTGTAACTTACCTTCAGCCTGTTGCCCTTGATTGATCCACAAATCAATCTCACCTAATCGAGTGAGAACTTCTGCTTGGGTCGCGCTATCAATCCCAGATCTCACTAAAACCCCTTGATACAGCGCGATCGCTTGTTTGAATTCTGCTTTGCGATAATGCTGTTTTGCAGTTTCCAGGGTCTGTTGTATTGACTCTAGGGATGGCTGTGCAATGGGTTGCTGAGCAGCCAGAAAACCTGTTTCAGCTTGGGCAGAAGCTGAAGATCTCCAATCCAACCCCCAGGCACCAGGAACAGTAGCCAAAAACATCAGCGCAGCAAGGGAGGCACACTTCGTAGAAGGCAGCATCAGTCAAGCCATCCTAAGAGAATCGATAATTTACACTCTACAACACCTATTTCTCAACTCTAAGACCCTATGACAATCTGTTCATAATGGTTGGTGTAGCAGTCTGTGCCACTCCCGGCAGCTCACCCATCCCGGCAGTTCGTCCACCACCACTGCCGTCATCCCAAGGACTGAATTCTCCCCTTGTATCTTAAGCGTAGTGGTAGACCGCTCCCCCTTAGGTTTCTCAAAACCATAAAAGCTTGGGTCGCCACACTTCTCCTCGTATCGATCGCCCTGTATCGATACGAGGAAAACGTTGAACAATTAGCCTTCTAGCATAATCTCCCGAGCCGCAACGCGCACGACGGTAGGTTCGCCCCGTTTGCGGACGGTTTGACTCCATTCGTGGGCGCTGATGAAATTGATAACGTGCAAAATGCCAATTGCAGCATCAACAGCATCAGCGTCACCGCTCAGTTGTAGCTTGATTTTCTTGGTATAGCGGGTCATTGGGTTTCCTCCAAACGTGAAGTCAATGGACGAGGAAAACCCAAAAAGCTAGCCGCCCCGTTTTCTGACATGGCGAAACAGGGCGGCTTGGGGTGCTAAAATGCAATCCAGGCAACCATGCTGGCTCGAACAGCTTGGGGGCTTAGCGATCGTTCTGAGGCGGGAATCTCATTGCGATCGCGCTAGTTTTTTGGGCGTAGCAGCAGCAGGGTTTGAACGTCCTATTGCTGCTTAACTATAGCAATGTAGCGGCGATCGCTTTTTCCGTCAACCGTACAGGGGGATTAAATTTTGTAGCGAGATCGGCTTTGGTTTCAGATTGTAAAGACTGATTTCTCGATCGGTGAGTACAGGCTCGATCGTGTACGACGCAGGAAGCAAACTCTACCAGTGACTCCAGGGGTAGCTGAATAGCGTCTGACCCAAAACAACAAAAAAGCAAAGTTACAAATCAACGAATTGATCATAACTTTGCTGATAACGCTAGAGGAGAGTCAAAGACGTTGGACTAGGTCGATTTCATCCCTTATTTTTGTTCTTCTTCTTCAGCTTCTTCAGCTTCTTGAATGTCACCAGGGACTTCATAATACATTTCTGGCTCAATGGCATAGTTGTTAAGAAGCCCTTCGTTGTCTACTGTATAGCCTCCTTCTGGATTTTCATCAGGCACCTGCTTATAATTTTCTTCTTCGCGCTCCTTACGGGCAGCGGTTTCAGCAGGAATAATGCCACGATCGTAGGTATCTCGTTCTACACCAAGCTTATCCATAATTCGTTAGCTCCTTGAGTTCATTAACAAACGGTTCTCGTTAACAAGCAGTTCACATTAATCAACGGTTCTCGTTAACAAGCGGTTCTCGTCTGTGATTTCACTATAGTCCCCTGCTCCACGAATTCTGTCTCCCTAAAGTAGAAGCTTTCCAAAATTCCCCTTGCGGGCTTGGGAATCCAAGACATCACCCACCAATCAGAGGCTACTCCTTTTGATTCCGCCGGATTCTCTAATCTGGGAGACTAATTCCAGGAGTAGGAGCCTTATTCTGAATGTATCGAAAGCGAAACGGCATTAAGTAACTCACTTAAATCCACCAGAGTTCGCAATTCAGAACATCCTTACAAACGTTAAAAATTTTAGTTCAACGAAGGAGACAAAATCATGAATCTTATCGCATGGGTTATTCTTGGTCTGTTGGCTGGCGCGATCGCAAAAGCAATTTATCCCGGTACTCAAGGTGGCGGTATCCTAGCAACGATGATTCTAGGGATTGTGGGTGCCTTTTTGGGAGGAAGTCTCTACAGCTTACTCGCAACTGGAACACTACAGTTAACTGCGGCTTCCCTCAGTATTCCAGGGTTGGTTGTAGCAGTATTAGGTTCTATGCTGGCTATCTTCCTATGGGGACTTATGGCCCGTCACGCCTAGTTTAAATCATCCAGTTGTCCACACCCTGTTAAAGGCGGTTGACCTGATACGCAAAACCCAGGAAAAACTGCCTTTAATCTCCTTGGGACTCGGCTCAGTTGAGATGCGTTTAAGTTCCACCGTTCTCCTAAAGTGTTCCTGCTATGCCCCTAGGTTTCTATATCTATTGCTTAATGGAGGTAAAATATGTTGCCCGAGTGCTTTGATTTATCGGTAGAACAGCAATTCAGCATTCGTTCCTTTGAAGTCAATAGCTACAATTTATCTGAAGAACAGATGCGAGAACTCCTGTTAGAAATCTCTCGCCAGCTTCTAATTAAGGATAATGTTATTCGTCACCTGATTAAAAATGGCATTTAATGCCCACAAAATTCTAGCATAAGCGGCCATGGACGCTATCTATTTTGACTCAATTCAACGATCGTAGGGTTATCTCGATCGTGCTCTCCTCTAGTTCAGTTGCAAGCTTCATTACATCTACTAGTCAATCATATATCCAAAAATAATCTATCTAAAAACTAGTTCGCTCACTAGTATCTAATTCACTAGTATTTAATTTACTAATATCTAGTTCATCAATATCTAGCCCACCAATATCTGGTCTCAGAATATCATAGTTGTCTCTCGAAAAGGTACAGGATGATGCTTCCACCATACTTTCCTAAAATGCTTTATTTTTTACGAAACGAGATGAGGTTATCCTCTGAAGCCATTCAATTAGGTCTGAAACAATCTGGCTCAGATTCAGGTATTCTACCGATCGTTCTTTGGCAGTATGGCCTAGTCACCTCAGAACAGCTTGATAAGATCTACGATTGGTTTGAAGTATACATTTATTAAATTAGATTTATTAAATTAGATTTATTAAATTAAGTCTTTCTTGAATCCTGTCACAATTTTATAGCTTTTCCACCACTGTAAATACTCTAGAACCTTAATTAATCATCTATCTGCTTAAGCATAGGAAATCAGTTCTTAGCAAATATGGCTAGCTGATTTCAACGTGATAGCTGAAGTTTAATTGCAATATTTCCCTTACCATATTCCTCATCAAATCAGGCAGTCTAACGCAGTAATCTAGTCCAGTAAAACTATCTAATCCAGTAAAGCTATCCAATCAAGTAAAGTAGTCTGAGATTTTCTTCAAAATTTTTCCCAATATAGCCCCCGCGTCCTATTTTCTCTCCAATCTATATCCCCCTAGATTTCCCTAACATTTTTTGCCTTCTCAGAAACATGAAAGATTCTTTACAAGAAAATCTACTTGACCCTTCCTCCAGCCACTGTCCTTGCTGCTCTGATACCCTATTACGACATGCTCGCGGAAATGAACTGTATTGGCTATGCCGTCGTTGCCGCCAAGAAATGCCCAATCTTTTACATGTCCGTATTACCCACTTTCATCAAGAGTCCCAGCCCAAAACCCCACACAATCGCCTAATCCAGCACTATCAGGTAGGCCGTTATGCCCAGCCGGACAGACCTCAACCCATTCTCAACCAATAGCTCTTGGGATTATAGATCGGAGTTTTGTTGGTCGGAATTTTGTGAGTTGGAGTTTTGGAGAAACTGACTTGCTTCGATCGTGAATTCGATGAGTTTATCAAGTTCTAAGATCTCAACCCAACTTCGAAGCTGATTAGCCAAAGGCAATTGAGTGGAAGAAATTTCATCTAGCAAATGGAGAATCAGCTCTTCATCCGCAATTCTAGCCGCTCGTTGTAATCGATTAACCCAATCAGGAGAGAGGTCTTGCCAATTGGTAAAGGCAACTTTTTCACCTACAATTATTTCAGAGGGCATTGCAGCGATCGGTTCCTCTTCATAGATATAGCAAACATCTAAATGCTCAGCCAGCTTGTTAAACAGAATTTCTTCTGTGATTGGTTTACAAACTAAATCATCACAGCCTGAAGCCAAAATTGCAACCCGTTCATCTTCAAACGCACTCGCAGTCAATGCAAGAATTTTAGTTCTAACCAGGGAGGAATCATTGCCCTGCTCAATTTCTAATGTGCGAATTCTTCGAGTGGCTTCATAGCCATCCATAGTTGGCATGCGTATATCCATCCACACTAAGTGGGGCTGCCATTGTTGCCAAATCCCGATCGCCTCTTGTCCATTTTCAGCTTCTTGCACCTCAAATCCAACGCATTCTAGTAACTGCACTAAAAACTGACGGTTTTCACAATTATCTTCCACAACCAACAATCGGTAAGTCCTCTGGCCTCCTTGTAATCCCGTTACACGACAGCGCGATCGTTGAGAAACAAAGTGGGTTGCCTGAACCGGGATTCCTGGAATTTCAAATTGAAAAACTGATCCCTGACCTAGCGTGCTATGGCAGGTTAATTCTCCCCCTAACAAGCGCACAAATTGACGACTGATCGGTAGCCCTAAACCAGTTCCTTCGAGAGATTTTTGGCCCGCCTGTGCTTGAACAAAAGGCTCAAATAAGGATTCCTGTTCCAAGGGAGCAATGCCAGGCCCAGTATCTTCCACGGCAAAGCGCAGAATAACCTCCGGCAGCATCGGCGACCCCATAGACGGGCCAGAAGAAGCGGAGAACAGCCGTTGAGCACCAGGCACTGGGGCCGCAGCCACTAATTGGACTTGCAAACGAACGTAGCCTTGCTGAGTAAATTTAATGGCATTACTCATTAGATTGATTAACACTTGGCGTAACTTGTTCTCATCGGTACAAATATATTGCGGCAGGTTTTCAGCATAACTCACGATGATCTGCAAACCTTTAGATTGAGATCTCAGATAAAACATCTCCTCTAAATTTTTCAGAAGCTGGTAAAGATCAAAATTTTGCGGCGTTAAAGTAACTCGTCCAGCTTCAATTTTAGACATCTCTAAAATGTCATTGATCAGGTTTAGTAAATGTTCCCCACTACGATTAATAATGCCAATTTGTTTCCGTTGTTCTAAGGTTAATATTTGACTACGGCTTAACAATTGACTAAACCCAAGAATAGCATTCAGTGGGGTACGGAGCTCATGGCTCATATTTGCTAAAAAGACACTTTTAGCACGATTAGCCGCTTCCGCAGCTTCCTTGGACAAACGGAGTTCAGTCGTCCGTTGCTCAACCCGATCCTCCAGCTCTAATTTAGCTTGCAGTAAAGCTGCTTCATTGGCCTTACGCTCATCAATATCGGTATGGGTTCCCATCATGCGTACAGGATTGCCCTCCGCATCCCAAGCAACCAATTTCCCTAATGACAAAATCCATTTCCATTTCCCGGTTTTTGTACGCTGCCGAAATTCTAAAACATGCTCTGATACAAGCCCTTGGATATAGGCTTGATAAAGGGCCAGCCCTTTATCAAAATCTTCTGGATGGAGTCTTTCTAGCCATTGCGTACTAGTTTCCTGGAACTCATCAGGGGCATACTCCAACATCGTGGCATATTCAGGGCTGACAATGACCTTGCCTGTTCGAAGATTAAGATCATAGAGCCCTTGCTTTGCAGCCATTAAAGCCAAACGTAGCCGTTCTTCACTATCTCGTAACGCTTCCTCCGCTTGCTTACGATCGGTAATATCTTGATAGGTTCCCAACAAACCAACGATTTCCCCCTGCAAGTTATACAACGGCAATTTATTGGTTTCAATCCAAATAAAAGACCCATCTGCACGCAATTGTGTTTCAATAATCCCTAGTTTTGCAACGCCCGAATTTAAGACCTCCCGATCGTCCACCCGATATAGCTCAGCATGGGTCTGCCCCCAAGGTAAATCAGCATCTGTTTTTCCAACAATCTCTGCCGGAGAGGCCAAACCAGCAGCCTCTGCTGATTTTTGATTACACCCTAAATAGACAGAATTACAATCTTTCCAAAAGACCACTAGAGGAAATGTATCAATTACAGTTTGTAGAAAACGCTGAGATTCTTGGAGGGCAATTTCTGCCTGCTTGCGATCGGTAATATCCCGTTGCAATCCCACCATCCGGATCGGCTGACCCATGGAATTCCAACGAACCACTTTGCCATAGGTTGCAATCCACCGCCATTCCCCCGTTTTCGAACGCGCACGATGTTCCACTCGATAGGGAATTTGATCTTGCAAATGGGCATGGAGTTGCATCATCACGCGATCTTTATCATCCGGATGCAGCATTTTTGCCCAAGTTTCTACGTGACCTGGTAATTCATCAGCCTCATAGCCCAACATCCCCAGCCAGCGAGGACTGAAATAAGCCTGCCCCGTTGCGACATCCCAATCCCACAAGCCATCCCCCGATCCCTCCAGCGCCAACTGCAACTGTTCTTGGCTAAAGCGCATGGATTCTTCTATCTGTTTGCGATCGGTAATATCAACCGCCACACCAATCATTCTTGCACTTTCGTTATCTTCGGGCGGAAGGACTTTCCCTCGAACTGCCACCCATCGCAGTTCTCCATCCTTACGATTAATCCGATATTCAACATTGTAGGGTGTACCTGTGGTGAAGCTGTGGCTGAGCGCTTGAAACACCCGTTCCTGATCTTCCTGATACACAAGCTGGAGGAAAGCTTCACGATCGCCGGGAAAGGTTCCTGGTTCATAGCCAAAAATAGCTTCTGTTTTTTCTGACCAAATCCCAGTTTCAAAATTGGCTTCCCAAGTCCCCATTTCAGCCGCTTCCAACGCTAGTTGTAACCGTAATCTTTCTGCGCGAAGGGCTTGTTCCGCTTGCTTACGATCGGTCACATTGCGTAAAACCGCAACACCACCAATGAGCACATGATGGCTATCGTATAAAGGACGAGCAGTCACTTCAATATAGATCCCTTCTGGATGGAAAATATTACGGAGAACCATTTCCGCTTGATCGATGGATTCTCCTTGCATTGCACGCATCAAAGGGAGTTGATCCGCAGCACAGGGAATACCCCCTGGTAAATAAATGCCCCAAAAATTTTGTAATGCATCGGAAGTAATTGAAACCCCTAACCCTGGAATATTTTCGGCAGCAGGGTTATGTAAAATAATTTCTCCACTCGTATTGGCAACTAATACCCCATCTCCAATACTATTCAAGATAATTTGTAATAGTTGAGTTTGTTGTTGTAATTCTTGAGTTCGCTGTTGTACCCGTTGTTCTAACTCTTGATTGATCTGTTGTAGGATTTGTTCTGAGCGTTTGCGTTCAGTAATATCCATCGCAATTCCTACGGTTCCGATCGACTCCCCATAGTCATCAAACACAGGGGTTTTAATCGTTTCAATCCATCTTGTGGTGCCATTAGGGTTGACCCAAAATTCCTCAACCCGCTTTTGGTGGCCGGACTCCATGACTTCACGATCGTCCTGCTGATAGGATTTCGCCAAATCCTGGGGCCAAATATCCCCATCCGTGAGACCCACTAATTGCGAAGGATGATAGCCACAGGCTTGTCCAAAGGGCTCATTCACAGATAGAAAATGGCCTTCTCGATCCTTGAGCCATGCCATATGGGGAATATTATTAAGCAAAGAAATGACCTGTTGCTGACGGAATTTAGCCGCTTCTTCTGCTCGCTTGCGATCGCTAATATCACGGTGGGTTCCCGTCATCCGCAAAGGTTTACCCGTATCGTCGCGAACCACAACCTTGCCGTAGTTGGTAATCCATTTCCATGCACCGGACTTACACAGCATCCGGTAGTCAAAGGCATAGGGTTGTGAACCATCTTGTAAATGGGCTTGCAAAATTTCGATGACCCAAGGTCGATCGCCAGGATGCATTAACTGGTGCCAAGTTTGGACATTGCTCGGTAGTTCATCCACCCCATAACCCAACATTTCCCACCAACGTGGACTCAAATACATTTCATCAGTGATCAGGTTCCAATCCCATAACCCATCCCCTGATCCTTCTAACGCCAGTTGTAAACGTTCCTCGCTAACCCGTAGCGCTTCTTCAACTTGCTTCAGTTCCGTAATATCTGTCAAGGTTCCCATATAGCCACTGACATTGCCTTGAGCGTCTCTTTCGGGTTGGACTTGACAATAGACCCACTTAATTTGACCATCGGGCAATTGTAGACAACTTTCAATGTCGTGATGAGCCTGTTCTTGGATGACGTAATCCCAGGATTGGACAAGGCGATCGCGCCAATCTGGGTGGATAGCCTGTAGCCAATTCATCCCCGTACCTTGTTCGCGCGACAGGCCAGTCATTTCAAACCAGCGATCGTTGCCATAGACCATTTCACCCTGCGCATTATTCCGGAAAATTCCAACGGGCGAAGCTTCAGCAAGGGTGGTATAACGCTGTTCACTTTCTCGGTACAAGGCTTCTGCTTGTTGACGATCGCTGATCAGCGCTTCATTCTGGGCCTCCAGATCTCGAATTGTTGCCTGGAGAGTGGCTTGCTGTTGTCCCCATGGCTGTTCTTGCTTATATTGCTGTTCTTGCTCATATTGCTGTTCTTGCTTATATTGCTGTTCTTGCCCATGCCGTTCTTGCCCATGCTGTTCTTGCCTATAGCGTTGCAACGCATCCGTCACGATCGTTTGGAGATCAGCCGCACTCCAAGGTTGGGCAATCAAGCGATAGAAATTTCCTCGATTAATCACATTGACCAAATCCTGGGTCTGGACTACCCCAACCAGCAACACCTTGACGATCTGCGGATGCTCGGCATGAAGTTGAGCCAACAGATCCTCCCCTGCACCTCCTAATAGCCCACAATCAGCAATCACCAAGGGCACCTCAATCCCTTGAGCCAACAGATCCTCCACCACGGTCAGGGCTTGGCGGGAACTTGTCGCCAGTTCGATCGCATAATTAGGAAACTGCGTTGATAACTGAGCATTTAAGGTGAGGAGAATACTTTGCTCATCATGAACACAGAGGATGGTGGGACGACTCATAGATGACTCAACTAGATTGAGCGAAGCGATATTCCACTCAACTATATCTGGAGACGTCACCTATCGTCTAAGGCTGTTGTATCGCATTAAACAAGACATAGCAGCCCTTTCCCTGGGCTTTCGCTGAATACATCGCAAGATCGGCTTCTCTGAGCAAATCTTCTGGGGGCTGGTCAGTTAACTTGCCGATCGTAATGCCGATACTGGCCCCAATCACAATTTGCACGCCTCCCAGCTCAAACGGCTTTTTCAATTGGGCTTGGATGCGCTCCACTACCGCGATCGCCACTGTGCCATCCACAATACTGGAGAGCACAATAACAAATTCATCACCGCCGAGGCGTGCAACCAGATCGCCCTCCCTCAAACAGGGGACTAATCGCTGGGCAACCTGCTTCAACAGTTCGTCGCCTATCAAATGACCTAACTCATCGTTGACCTGCTTAAATCCATCGAGGTCAATAAATAGGACGGCTGTCGTGTGCTCCATGGGCAGCTTAGGCTGATCAAAGAGGTGATTGAGATGATGGCACAGCCCTCGGCGATTGGGCAGCCCCGTCAAAGTGTCATGAAAGGCTGCTTCTAGTAAGGCTTCCTGGAATTGTTGGGCTTGAATTTTTTGATGTCTGAGTCTTTGCACAGACTCGATCGTTTTTTCGATCGTTTGTTTGAGATCGTGAAAGTCGATCGGTTTCGTTAAAAAGTCAAAGGCCCCTGCGTTCATGGCTTGCCGAATCCGAGCCATATCATTATAGGCAGAGATAACCACAACCTTGAGGGTATCATTAACCTTCGGCAAATGCTGCATCAAGGTGAAGCCATCCATTTCCGGCATATTGAGATCCGTTAACACCATATCAATTTGCCGATCGTGCTGTAACCGATGGAGCGCCTCAATCCCATTCGCAGCAAAGATAAAATCCATCGTCTTTGCTGTGATCTGCTTCCTGAAACGCTGCTTAATCAAGCGTTCTAGCTCTAGTTCGTCATCTACGACTAGGATTCTCACAGGTGTCATTTTTCTCTGTGTTCAGTTAAATAGATCAAATCAGTACTCGCGATCGGTTCAGTACGCCATTTAGGGTAGTCAACGGAATTACCCAGAAATCGGTAACGTCACCACAAACGTGGTATGCATTCCTGGCTCTGTATCTAGCTTGAGCATGCCATTATGTTGCCTGACGATAATTTCATAGGCCATGGAGAGCCCTAAGCCCGTCCCTTCTCCCGTCGGCTTCGTGGTAAAAAACGGCTCAAAAATCTTACCCTGGTAGTCCGGCTGAATTCCGATACCGTTGTCTTGAATGCAAATCTGGACACTATTTTCCAATTGCTGAGTTGTTAACAGCAGCATTGGAACAAAATCTTTTCCTACAAGTTTTTGTTTGCTTTGTATTGCATAGAACGCATTATCAATCAGGTTGATAAATGCACGGCACAACTCACTGGGTAACAGTTTGAGTTGTCCAATGTTCGAGCCATAATTACGGTGGATGGTAATGTTAAATCCTACATTCTGAGCACGTTTGCTATGGTAAGTTAAGTCCACTGCTTCATCTAATAAACCGTTCAAATCGGTCAACTGAGGTAGACTATTTTCCATCCGAGCATGCTGCATCATGCTACTAATAATCTGTTCCGCCCGCTGCCCGTGGAGGTGAATGGTGCCTGAATTGGTTTTGAGATCGAGCATCAATTCTCGGATTGCTGCCTGAATCTCTGGTTCCAGTTTGGAGGTGTAGGGTTCTATTAAGTCCCGCAGCTCATCTAACAATTCGATCGAACCCTCAGCATAGTTATTCACAAAATTCAGAGGATTGCGCAGTTCGTGGGCAATGCCAGCGGTGAGCGTCCCCAGAGCCGCCAACTTCTCGTGGGCAATCATTTGTTGTTGAGTGGTTTTCAAATCCTCCAAGGCTTGTTTTAAAGCGACTTCAACCGTTTTTCGGTGTTCGATTTCCTCTGCAAGCTGAATATTTTGTGCTCTGAGGGTTTGGGTCAGGTTTTGAATGCGCAGATGGGTTTTGACCCGGGCAATCACTTCTTCTTTCTGAAAAGGTTTGGTAATATAGTCAACACCTCCCAACTCCAAGGCCTTCACCTTATCCTCGGTATCACTCAAGGCGCTCAAGAAAATGATGGGAATCTCCTGAGTTCGGGGATTGGCTTTTAATTGTTGGCAAGTCTCATATCCATCCATTCCTGGCATCATGATATCCAACAGGATCAGGTCAGGAGGATCCAACTGGGCTGAGTCTAGGGCATGGGATCCACTCAAAACTTTGCGGGATTTATACCCCTCACTCCCTAAAATTTCCGACAATAGCCGCACATTGTCTGCTTTGTCATCAACAATTAGAATATCGGCTCGATCAACCATCATTTGTCTCTGATCATAATTTATTCCGATTAGATTAATCCACAATTTAACGTAAGGGTGAACAAGCGTTAAGACAAGATGGATGTGCTATCGGGTGGACGGCAAGAAATCTTGGTGGATCGCGATCGATCTGCAATGCTACCCTCCTTCCAGTGTATCAGCCGGTTGCTGGAGAATGGCAAGATGTCACTGTTCAACGGAGGCATTTCAGAGCGTCGTTACCACATTTAGTGATTACTAGATTTTTTCAATACTATATTTAGTGCTAATTAGCTTTGAGGATGCACCCTTGTGAGCATTCAATCCAACAGCAGGATCCGAGGTTTCACGCTCTATTCCCTGTTTATACGCTCAATAACGCGCTAAATTAACTATCGAAGTTCTCTTTTTTGATTTTCCCAAAAATAATTGAACTTTAGAGGAAATGCGATCAATAGATGCAATCTATACCAATAATGCAATCTAGATTAATCCTGTAATCTAGATCAATAATATAATCTACAATATGTGTTCGATAATATGTGCTCAATCAATTCTTTTCGTATTATCACTCGTAATTGTCAATTCATTATATTCACTGTCTGCTTAAGGCGAGGCTAAGTCAACAGTCCCTGACGCTGTATTATGCGTTAATGAGTTTTGATCAAGGATGATCCGAACACTGACAGTCAACGCTTGACAGCCAATACTTGAGTAGATCGTTCAACATTATACAGGAAGGTTGTGGCATGCATTCCGGCCCCGATCCCAATCAAAGTCACCCCATCGCGGCTCATCCTAGGGTCTGTTTCATTAAAAATTGTCTGACCGCGCCCAACATCATTGTAGGTGATTATTCATACTACGATGACCCCAGCGATCCCGAAGGATTTGAACGCAATGTTCTCTATAACTATGGTGTAGATCGACTCATCATTGGTAAATTTTGCGCGATCGCGACGGGCGTGAAATTTATTATGAATGGAGCCAACCATAAATTGGACAGCATTTCTACCTATCCATTTCCGATTTTTGGACAGGGCTGGGAACTCTACCTTGACCAGATGTTAAATCTGCCGAGTCGGGGCGACACGGTAATTGGTAATGATGTTTGGATTGGGTATGAGTCGGTGATTATGCCGGGAGTGCAGATTGGAGATGGAGCGGTGATTGCAGCGAAATCGGTGGTCGTCAAAGAGGTTCCCCCCTATACGATCGTGGGCGGAAATCCAGCGCGTCCCATTCGCCAGCGATTTAGTGAGGCAGAGGTGGCAAAACTGCTGGAAATTCGTTGGTGGGATTGGGACATTGAGACGATCACCCAAGCCCTACCCCTCTTACTGTCCCAGCAAATTGACGCACTTTATACGATCGCCCAGGCACGTCAGACTCCCTGATAATCCGTGTATTATCACAATGGTTTTGTAAGCACGGTATTGTAAGCACGGTATTGTCAGAACAGTATTGTCAGCACGGTTGATATGACGATCGGACTTTGGATTTTGGGTGATCAGCTTTCGCCTCACCATGCAGCCCTGACTGCACTCAGCCCCTCTAGCCCCATTATCTTGATTGAGTCCCTAGCCCATATCCGGGTTCGGCCCTACCACCAACAAAAGCTCGTATTGGTGTGGTCGGCCATGCGTCACTTTGCCCAGGCGCTCCAACAGCAAGGCTGGCAGGTCACCTATGCTGAAGCGGAGGATTTCCGATCGCCGCTCGTCGCTTGGATTGAGGCGCAGCAGATCACGGAATTGCAGGTCATGGCCCCGATCGATAAACCGTTTGCCCGATTGTTGGAGACCTTAGATTTACCCTGTCGTCTCACGATCGTTCCCAATCATCAATTTCTCTGGAGTGCCGAGGAATTTACGCAATGGGCGCAATCTCGCAAACGGCTGTTGATGGAGGATTTTTATCGGGCCAGTCGTAAACGGTTCAATTTGCTGATGGATGAGGCTGGACAACCGATCGGTGGCAGTTGGAATTTTGACAAAGACAATCGGAAACCCCCAAAAAAGAATGACCCAACTTTCCAGCCCCCCGCGCCCCTGTGGTTTGAACCCGATGCCATCACCCAAACTGTCATCCAAAAAGTGCAAAATTTGGATTGTCCGACCTACGGACGACTCGATCGGTTTGGTTGGGCTGTAACGCGATCGCAGGCTCAACAGGTTGTCACGCATTTTATCAGCACCCGATTAACCACCTTTGGCCCCTACGAAGATGCCATGGTGACTGGGCAGGATACGTTATGGCATTCCCTGCTGTCACCCTATTTGAATTTGGGCCTATTGCATCCGATCGAAGTGGTACAGCAAGTCGAATCAGCCTTCCATCAGCGTGATGATCTCCCCCTGAACAGTGTGGAAGGGTTTATTCGTCAGGTCATCGGTTGGCGGGAATATATGCGGGGAGTCTATGTTTTCAGTCCAGAGGACTATTCTGACAATAACTGGTTCGGGCATCAAAACCCTCTCCCTGCATTCTTTTGGGATGCGAGTCAAGCCCCGATGAATTGTTTGCAGCAATGCCTCGATCAGACAGAACGATTGGGCTATGCACACCACATCCAACGCTTAATGGTATTGAATAATTTTGCCCTGATTGCTGGCATTTCACCCCAGGCAATTGAACAATGGTTCCATGCAGCCTACATTGATGCCTATGACTGGGTGATGCAAACGAATGTAATTGGCATGGGTCAGTATGCGGATGGAGGACTGCTGGCCTCCAAGCCCTATGCAGCCTCAGCGAACTATATTAATAAAATGAGTGATTACTGCAAAGGCTGTCAGTTTAATCCCAAGCTACGAGTGGGCGACAAAGCCTGTCCCTTTAATTTTTTTTACTGGGATTTCCTCGATCGTCACCGGGAAAAGTTAACCCAACAAGGCCGGATGAGCTTTATTTTAGCGAACTTAGATAAAATGCCTGCGCCGGAACTTCAGGAAATCCGTCAGCTTGCCCAAGCTTGGCACAACACCTGGCAATCCCGCTGAGTATTACCCTGAGCATTACCCTGACTATAAATTTTAAGGTTTATTGGCGATCGAGACTGGAAACTCTGGTGGACCTTAAGATTGAAAGTATATGATGTCCTGCTTCCAGAGGAGGGTACTATGGGTCACCTTGTCATTAAAGTCATGAAGTGAATGGTATGCATTCTATTCTACGACAACGACTCCAGGTTTCAGGAATTGTTCAAGGCATTGGTTTTCGTCCGTTTGTCTATCAATTGGCGACAGAATTGGGTTTAGCAGGCTGGGTACAAAATGATGCGCAGGGCGTTGTCATTGAGGTTGAAGGTACGATCGATCGATTGCAGCAGTTTTCCGATCGATTACAACAAGATTTACCCTCCCATGGCCAGATTCAACGGATAACTCGTACAATAGTCGAATATGTTGACGATCGTAGGACTGATTGCGTTGATGATTATATAAGTAATTCTGGAAGCGGTAACGTTGGAAATCAGGTTGGAAATCAGGTTGGAAATCAAGTCAGCAACCAACCCTTCGAAATTCGAGCGAGTCAGGTACAGTCCGCAACAACCCTGATTCTCCCAGACTTAGCAACCTGTTCTGCCTGTTTGCGGGAACTCTTTGACCCGCACGATCGACGGTATCGCTATCCCTTTATCAACTGTACCCACTGCGGGCCACGCTATAGCATTCTGCAACGCTTACCCTACGATCGACCCAATACAACGATGCGGGATTTCATTCTGTGTGATGCCTGCCGAGCAGAGTACGACCATCCCCAGGATCGACGATTTCATGCCCAGCCGATCGCTTGTCCCAACTGTGGGCCGCAGCTTGCCCTGTGGGATCAGCAAGGAAATCCACTGGCCACTGGAGATGCAGCCCTTATGGCAACGGTGGCTGCTATTCGCCAAGGGAAGATTGTGGCGATCAAAGGATTGGGGGGATTTCAATTCTGGGTTGATGCCTATAATGCCACCGCGATCGCCCAGTTACGGCAGCGGAAACATCGCCCTGACAAACCCTTTGCCCTCCTGTATCCTTCATTAGCTGCCATCCAAGCGGATTGCCAAGTCAGCGATCGATCTGCCCAAATCTTAACCGCTCCAGCAGCCCCGATCGTTCTGCTTCCCCATCACCGCGATTGGACATGTTCGCACCTACAAAAGGCTTTAATTGCCCCCCATAATCCCTATTTGGGCGTTATGTTACCCTACACGCCACTCCATCATTTGTTAATGGCGGAGTTACGCAGCCCAGTTGTGGCAACTAGTGGCAATCTTTCAGGGGAACCTATTTGTATTGATGAATGGGAGGCCGTTCGCCAATTAAGTTCAATCGCCGATTATTTTCTAGTCCACGATCGCCCCATTGTCCGTCCGGTCGATGATTCCGTGGTTCAGATCATAACTGTTCGGGAAACGGGTCAGTCCTCAGAACAGGCCATGCTATTAAGACGGGCGCGGGGCTATGCGCCTTTACCGATTACAATCAATATCCCTGCCCTCAGGCTTGAATCGCCAGTCCTTGCCGTCGGTGGGCATTTGAAATCCACGATCGCGCTAACAATTCCCGATCGTGTCAGTGATTTAGGAAGCAAGCTAGAAAGCGATCCCTCGCCTGAAAGTTCTTACAATCATGATTCTAATCCAGTAAATATTCTACTTAGTCAACATTTAGGGGATTTAGATAATACTGCAACAGCCACAACCTTTCATGCCATGACAGAGTCGCTACAGCAGATCTATGAAGTTCATACGCCTAAGATTGCCTGTGATTTGCATCCTGATTATTTTTCCACCCGGTATGCCCAGGATAAAACGATCGCGCCGCTGGGTGTACAACATCACCATGCCCATATTGCCGCCTGTATGGCGGAACATCAACTGAGTCAACCGGTTCTGGGCGTTGCCTGGGATGGGACAGGATACGGGGCCGATGGGACGCTCTGGGGAGGCGAATTTATGATCACGACCCTGACGGACTTTCAACGGTTGGCAACGTTCAAGCCCTTTCGATTACTGGGTGGAGAGAAAGCCGTGCGGGAACCCCGTCGAGTCGCGATCGCCTTGCTCTATGAACTCTTTGGGACTACCGTTTGGGAACAGGGGGATACGCTGGATTTACCGATTGTGAAAGCGTTCACAGAACAGGAGCGATCGGTCTTCAGCCAAATGTTACAGCGATCGATCAATTGTCCTATGACCTCGAGTGTAGGACGGTTATTTGATGGCGTGGCTTCTCTACTCGATTTGGTACAGATCAGCACGTTTGAAGGCCAAGCGGCAATGGCGGTGGAGTTTGCCTGTGTTGCAGGGGCGATCGAAGCTTCACGCCATCCGTCTAGTTACCCCTTTCATCTCGCTCAAACACTAAATCCGCAGGACGTCCCTGTAGTGATCGATTGGCAGCCGATCGTGCAGGGGATTTTGCAAGATTTACAGCGATCGGTGTCTCAATCCACCATTGCCCTTAAGTTGCACCAGACCCTAGTGGAAATCATTGTAGCAATCGCACAGCGAAGTGAGTTATCAACCATTGTGTTATCCGGTGGGTGCTTCCAAAATCAATGGTTACTAGAACAGTCTATTCAACGCCTACATCATTTAGGATACCCACTCTACTGGCCCCAGAAAATCCCACCGAATGATGGCGGTATCGCTTTGGGACAAGCGGTAGTCGGACTGTCCCATTTGGCTCAGGATGGGAAATCGATGGATTAAATCGATTATGGATTCAACAGATTTATATCCGATCGCGCAATTGATCTAAACCGGCCAACAGTAAATCAAGTCCAAGTTCGAAGGGATGTAATCCGTCATAGCGTTTTGTGATCACTTCCTGGGAGATTGCATGCATGTAGGGATACTGATCAGCTGGAATCAGGGGTAGAAATGCTTGGGCGGTTGTTGCATAATCCTCTGCCGCGATCGGAAAATTTAACTCCTGCAAGGTGAATCCATACACATGGCTGTCGATCGCATTCCAAGCATGATCGGCCATTTCCCAGGAAAACCCAGCTTCCCGCAAACAGCCGAGGGTCGCATCGATATAGCGCAGCATAGACGGGCCAACGTTAATACGAGAAACGAGGGGCAACGTGGCCCAGGGATGATCGAGCAAGACCTGATGGGCTGAAATCGCTCGTTTACGCATTTCTGACTGCCAATCTGCGGTAATTTGCGGTAATACAATTTCCCCTACAACTAAATCAACCATTCCGTCGATCAGGTCATCTTTATTCGCCACATGGTTGTACAGGGACATGGCCTGGACGCTTAATTTCTGTGCTAAATTCCGCATTGACAGTGCATCCAATCCCTCCCGATCCGCCAACTGCAAAGCAGCTTGCAACACCCGATCGCGGCTAAGGGGAAGCGCGGGACTGCTTGTTTTGGTTGGAGCCTGTTTTTTTCGGGGCATGGGACGGCGGAAAGGGTAGGAGGGTAGAGGAGAGGATGAGTTTGCTACTAGATTGATTATTTCACGAACTTACACCGTATGTTAGAGTGAGGGAAATCAACTTACGCCGTAAGTATTGGAGGAGTTCAAATGAAAGCGATCGTGCAATCGAAATATGGCTCTCCAGCGGTTCTCTCCGTGGCTGAGGTGGCGCAACCGATCCCGAAAGCCAACGAAGTTCTCGTCAGAGTCCATGCAGCTTCGGTTCATGCAGGCGACTGGCATTTGATGCGGGGACAGCCGTTTTTGGTGCGGTTGATCTATGGAGGCTGGTTCACACCCAAAATCCCCACGATCGGGACGGATATGGCGGGACGGGTGGAAGCCGTGGGGGCAGCAGTGACGCAGTTCCAACCTGGCGATGAGGTGTTTGGGGATTTGTCAGCCTGTGGGTTTGGGGCGTTTGCGGAATATGTGGCAGTTCCAGAGACGGCATTGGGACTGAAGCCGGACAATTTGACCTTGGAGCAGGCGGCTACGGTGCCTGTGTCTGCCTTGGCAGCGCTGCATGGCTTGCGGGATGTGGGACAGGTACAGCCGGGACAGAAGGTCTTAATCACAGGGGCATCGGGGGGCGTCGGTTCCTATGCGGTGCAAATGGCGAAAGCGGGGGGCGCAACGGTGACGGCAGTCTGTCGTCCCCAGAAGATGGCAATGGTACGATCGCTGGGGGCGGATGAAGTGGTGGATTCTCAGCAAATTCCAGAGGCGGATTGGCAGAACCAGTATGACTTAATTTTTGATGCAGCGGCCTATGCGCCTTTCGATCGTTTACTTCCAATGCTGAAGCCCCAGGGAATCTACGTCATGGTGGGCGGGGATACGTGGCAAATTTTCCGGGCGTTGCTATTTGGGGGGTGGCTGTCGAAACGCAGTCAACGCCAAGTGAAATGTTTGATGTCTGCGCCGAATCAAGCGGATTTAGCCACATTGAAAGCGATGATTGAAGCGGGACAGGTGCGACCTGTGCTCGATCGTCGCTATCCCCTCAGTGAGCTACCTGACGCAATTCGTCATCTAGAACAGCGGCAGGTCCAGGGCAAGGTGGTAATCGTGATTTGAGGGCTGGAATGCATCAGAAGTTTGCAGGAGTCTCCCTGAATCTTGCATAAGCTGAGAAATCTGCAAGTTAAGGAGTAAAAGCAGGAATTTAGGCGAAAAATGCTGTAGTAGAAATCGACTAGTGAAAATCGACTAGTGAAAATTGATTAGTGAAATGATGACTGCTAATGACGTTTGTTAATGACAAATGACGTTGATTAATGACTACTGTAATGACTACTGTGAAGGAGCAAGATGCAATGTTGAAGGAAATTGTGAAGAAAATTCTGACGATCGGTCTGCTGGGAAGCAGCTTAGGGGCAATGGTGGTGCCTGCGGTAGTGGTGGTGCCTGCGGCAGTAGCGGGGGCAGTCAGATGGGAATATCAAGGAACGGCCTCTACGGGGGAGAAAGTTAGTTTAAATTTAGATTCCATTGAGATTGTCCAGCGGAGTCTGGGGATGGAAGGCCATCCGGGCTATTTTTTTACCTATCAAATTGGGCGCGATCGGGTAAAGGCAATGACGCCTTGTAATGGCCAATTTCAGGTGGCGGATAATAATGGAAGATATGGCGATTTGATGGAGCCACAATCTAAGGCCACCCAAAAGATGATCGATCGGGTTTGTGGTTACTATCGCCGCAGCTATCAAGTCTTTTCGCCCCCTTCCAATGTGCGGTTGGAACCCAATGGCAAAGTTATCTGCACCGTTCGTCGTCAAACTACAATTACAACTTATGGGACGTATGGCGAATGGTTTTATACCGATGCCTGTGGCAAGTTGGGTCTAATCCATTCCAGTCAAATTCGATAAAATTCTTAAGCACTCAAAATACCGATCGATCAACCTAAATCTCGCGCTCCCTAAATCCCGCACTACGCACCACTATTCTAGAAATAAGGGGAACTTTGGAAAAATTTACTGAATTCCCCCCTTTTTTAGATTTGCGTCCCGTAGGGTCAGGGGACTAGGAAGATCGAACCTTGACCAATCAATTTGATATTAAGTCAATTAATTTATGCAACCAATGAAATGGCACCAAAAATTTTTGGGTAGATGGTCTTTGATCATCTTGAGCCTAGGCATTGCCATCGCTTTAGCGCCAATGAGTCTTGCTCAAACCCAGGATCACCTAGCTCAGACTGCTAACCGAGACAAGCAGTTAAAAGTGGCGAGTCAGCTTTATCAACGGGGGCTAGGGCAACTGGATACAGCTCAGTTTGAGGCCGCGATCGTATCCTTACAACAATCTTTAAAGATTTATCGTGAATTAGATGACAAATTCATCGAACCCTATATTCTTTTTCACCTACGGCAGATTGAGCTGATTCAAACGGAATCGGCCAGAGCCTTCAAACAATATCAACAAAGTTTACTCCAACAGAATATAGCCCTGTCCCCTGAAATCAAAAAACGGGCATTAGAAGGGATACAATTGGGTGAAATTGGTCATTTCTACGCTCAAGAAGATCGGTATGACAAAGCCCCTAGCTATTTTGAAAGGAGTTTAGCCATTGCCAAAGAG
This sequence comes from Alkalinema sp. FACHB-956, assembly GCF_014697025.1. Taxonomy (NCBI): domain Bacteria; kingdom Bacillati; phylum Cyanobacteriota; class Cyanophyceae; order Leptolyngbyales; family Leptolyngbyaceae; genus Alkalinema; species Alkalinema sp. FACHB-956. Next base: position 86,262 of record NZ_JACJRC010000018.1, read on the forward strand.
GTCAATAATCAAGCCTCTGAAGCTAAACAGTTGCACGCATTAGCACTAGTCAAACAGAAAGCTAATCACAAAGTGTCAGCCAATCAGCTATTACAACAAGGCGACGAGCAATTTAAGCAACTTCAGTTTGATACAGCCGCTCAATTCTGGCAAGCAGCGATGAAAATAGCTAAGGAAATTAAAAATGAATTTTTAGTGTGGCAAGCTAACCATCAACTAGAACAGCTTAATTTAATTCGAGATAATATCGCTAAGGCACTACAAGATTTTGAGCATAGCGCTGTGCAAAAGGGTTTAGTGATTTCTCCTCAAATCCAGTCGCGTGCAAAAGAAGGCATTATTTTTGGAGAGATGGGACGCTTTTATCACGAAGAAGAGAAGGATGAAGAAATCGCAATTAACTATTTAGAAAAAAGTTTAGCGATCGCCCGTGAAGTTCAAAATCAAGCATCGGAAAAGCAACAACTGATCATTTTAACGAAATCCTATCAAACCCTTGATGATTTGGAAAACAATCGTTGGATAGGTGGTACACTTTCCCATGATTTTGATAAACCTTCACGATCGGTCAAACATTCCACTAAGGCGATCGAATACGGCAACCAAGGGTTAACACTAGCCCGAGCATTGAGCGATCGGCCAGGAGAAGCCTTAATCCTGGAAACTATCGCACGGAGTTATGCAGCCTTAGGGCAACACTCTAACGCGATCGAGGCACAACAACAAGGCCTTACCCTGGCCCGCGAATCTCAGGACAAAATGGCAGAGGCAAATGCCTTGAAAAATTTAGGGATTTTCTATCGTGCCAGTGGCAACTATGGGGAAGCGATCCGACAATCCCAAGCGGCTAGCAACATCTATCGAGCTTACCAAAAGCAAGTCGAAACTGCTGCCCCCAGTAGTCACCCCAACGCTCTCCCTTCCGCCCATCCCCCCGCAGCTTACATCAACTTCTTGTACAAAGAATCCTTAGCTCATTTGGGAGATGCCTATCAAGCTCAAGGAGACTACGCCAATGCAGTGAAGTCCTATCAAGCGGCTCAAACGGGTAATATTTATCTAGACGCAAGGGTCTTCAGTCAAATTGGCCATACATTTGCACAATGGAATAAGTTATCGGAAGCTGAAGCAGCGCTGCGGTTAGCAATTAAGATGCAAGATAGTGATCAGATATATGAAGAACTGAATGACATGGAAGAGAATGGTGAATCCGATATAGGACTCATTTGGGTCAGTGACTGGAAACACCAGAATTTACAACGATTACAAGAGGTTTTAGTACGGCAAAACCGCACGAATGAAGCACTAGAAATTTCAGAAGAAGCAAAGGCAAGAGTGTTAGTACAATTGCTAGCATTTCGATCGCAGCGTCGTAATCAACAGACAGCAGGCTCAATCTTACAACCTGAATTTCCCCAACTCTCGGCAGCCCTCAAGCTAGATGAAATTCGCAAGATTGCTAAAACACAAAATGCAACGTTGGTGCAGTATTCGATCGTCGGAGGTGAACAACTCTACATTTGGGTGATTAAGCCCACAGGTGAAGTAATTTTTCGATCGACCCAGCGTAACCCATCTTTCCCTCTAACGGAGTTAGTCCGTGAAAGTCGGTTCGATCTCGGCATACGCGGACGGGCAGGCATTAAAATCTCTCAACAACCCGTCTCCCCCACGAAGACCGATTCCCTCGCCCAACTCTATCAATACCTCATCGCCCCGATCGCCCAAGACTTACCCACTGACCCCAAGCAACGGGTGATTTTCCTACCCCAGGGTGAACTCTTCCTCGTCCCCTTCGCCGCTCTCCCTGATGCCCAAAATCGCCCTCTAATCGAACGTCATACCCTATCTACCGCGCCCTCTATCCAAACCCTAGCGCTTACCCAAACCCTCGCCAACCGTCCCAAAGCATCGGGCAACGCAGTCATCGTCGGTGACCCCACCATGCCAACCTACCAAGGCGAACTGCTTCAGCCACTGCCCGCTGCCCGTCAAGAAGCGATCGCCATCGGTCAGCAACTCAACACCACGCCACTGATCGGTGCCCAAGCCACCAAAGCCACTGTACTGCAACAAATACCCACCGCAAAACTCCTACACTTCGCCACCCATGGCTTACTCGATCCGATTAAAGGGAATATTCCCGGCGCGATCGCCCTTGCACCGGATGGACAGGATAATGGCTTCTTGAGTGCAGCCGAAATTTTCAACTTGCAACTGAATGCAGATTTAGTAGTGCTAAGCGCCTGCGATACCGGGCAGGGAGACATTACAGGCGACGGGGTGATTGGTTTATCTCGATCGTTCATTGCGGCAGGGGCACCCAGCGTTATTGTCTCCCTATGGGCGGTAAATGACCAATCCACCAGCGACTTGATGCAGGAGTTTTACCGACAACTGAAGCAGCAACCTGACAAAGCCCAAGCCCTCCGCCAAGCCATGCTGATCACAAAACAACGCTACCCCGATCCCAGTCACTGGGCTGCATTTACGCTGGTGGGAGAAGCACAGTAATGGAAAGTACAATCTATCGCTGTCAGATTTCTATTATTAGAACAAATGGAAAATACAATGGAAAATACAATAATTTATTATTTTCTTAGATTCATCTCACCGTTCTCTATAGCCAATTCCCCACAAGCACATAGGCCGCCCAAAAGCCAACATGACTGTAGTTAGGATAATTTTTAAGCAGGGTTACTTGGGCACGCCGTAACGCCTCTGCTTTCGTAACTTGGGCATTAGTAACTTGGGCATTAGCTAGTTCGCGATAAAAGGCTCCCATCAACAGTGCGGTGGATGCGTCATCAATGTGCCAAAGGGAGGCGAGGGTGCTCCGTGCGCCTGCTTTGACAGCAACCCCTGCTAGCCCTAGGGTCGCCCGATCGTCTCCCTCTGCCGTTTGGCAGGCGCTTAACACCAAAAGTTCGATCGCTTCTGTCCGGGATTGAGTCCGATTGCGCAAAAGAGAATCCAAGCGTGTCACATTAATAGGGCCATCCGCAGCCAGGATAAAGGTATTTTTAGCTTGGGAACTGAACTGTCCATGGGTCGCTAGATGAACGATATTAAACTTGGCGGAACGAACTTGGGTTTCCAACGCTTGACTGGTAAAGGCTTGATCCAGAAGCTGTTGTGTCGGAATGCCCGCTTTCGCAATCTGCGCAAATTCTGATTTGATTTCAGGCAAGGGCGGAAATTGTTTTTGGAAGGGTAACGGCGGTTCCACTAACCCTGCTGCCAAAACATGGAATCGATCGGGATGTAGCATTGTCGGTGGAAACAATTGCAGCCCAAGGCTTAACGCAACAGCATAATTTTCAACCAAATAATGTTTCCCGTCATAAAGTCCCGCCATGGGAATCTTGCGTAGCGCACCATCCAGAACAAAAACTAAGGTCTTAACCCCCTGCTGCTCTAGATCTGATGCGATCGGTTGAATCAGCCAACGGTAGACTTGATGGGAAAGTTTCTGAATCGTGGCAGTTGCGTCTAATTCTGTGAGATTTTGTTGGAGCTGTTGGAGCGTTTGTTCAACTTCTGATTTAGTGATTTTGATCGTGTGATGATGGAGTGGTTGATTAGGAAGTTTAATAATGACCTCTAACTGGTTGGGTAGGATGATGGGGTAAATCATCGCAACCTTAGAACGACTACGATCGACCAGCTGATCCAATAGAACAGTCTGATGATCTAAACAAGCTTCCCTAAAAAAGTTATCGAGTTCAGCGAGTTGTAATGCTTCAATTCGTTGTCTAGCTTGATCTAAATAATGTTCCGTAGAATTTCCTGGAGGTGATTGCACTAATAACTCTACCGATTCTCGATAGATAGGTTCTACACTGTCTCGAAAGGAGAATTGTACGTCTCGATCGACGGCTACTAAATCTTTCCGAAGTGATTGTAATTCGTTTACCGACGCATCATAGGCAGCAATAGCTTTTGGAATATTTCCTTGCTGTTTCAATAATCGTCCGAGTTGCCAATGCCAACGATAGGTAATCTCTGGGGCATTTAAGGCCTGTGCTACATTTAAGGCTTGTTGTGTAACAGTCTGGGCCATTTTCCACTGTCCAGCTTGTTCATAGAAATCCCCCAGATCGCCTAAGCCGTAAGACTCTGCACGACGATTGCCGAGGTGGTGGGCCTGCTGGGTAACAGTGGTGAGGAGGTCGATCGCAGCTTGCTGGAAGGGCTGAGGAGTAGAGGTTTGGTCGGCCAATTTCATCAACGATCGAGCGAAATGAATTTGGGCATAGAGACTGGACTGGCTGGGAGGAAGTTGAGTGAATTGGGTTTGAATGTCCGGTAGCAGATTTTGTGCAGGGGTAGATTGCTGCTGTTCAACCAGTAGGCTAAATAAATTGACTTGGGCCTGAATTTTCGCGATCGACGTAGTTGCCAGATTTACGGCCTGTTGATAGAACTGACTCGCCGTTTTCCAGTCTTGTTGTGCCCTTGCCGTATTTCCTAACCCGAAATATAGCGCACTGATTTCTTGCCGAATCTCCGGGGTCGATGTTAATTCCTGCACAATCGTGAGCCCCCGTTGTAGGACTTCGCGGGATTGCTCAAGATCCCCCATGGGACGTAGGGTATTTCCCAGCGATCGTAATGCGGTGACCTGAAGGAGGGAAGAAGGCTGATTTTGGAGCAGAGATCGGGATTCGGTCAGGAGGGTCAAGGCTCGTCGATAATAGCCTAGGGTGCGGAGGGCATAGGCTTGGTGAATGCGACTTTGAATCAGTCCATGGGGATTTTTGAGTTGTTGATAAAGCGATGCGACCTGTTCCCAGATTCCGATCGCGGTTTCCGCCTGTCCTGCCTCTAGCTGAAGTCTGCCAGCAATATCGAGTACCTGAGCTAGGATGGGTAAATTTTGGGTTTTAAAATTGCGTATTTGAAACTTGTCGGGACTCTTATTCTCGGTTGTCATTCCTAATAACAACAAGCTTTCAGCCATGGCCTGGTTTGCAGTTTCCCACTGCCCCAATTGTTGATAAACCAGTGCGAGATTACTGAGGCTGACGGCAGTTTTCAGGGAATCGCCTTGCTTTTTGTACGCCTGAATCGCTTGCTGTAAAACCGCGATCGCGTCCGCAAATTGTCCAGCGTCATACAGCGCTTTACCCTGTTCTACCCAAGCTGCCGCAGCAGCCGTCTGGGCGGGAGGAGTGGCAGAGCTGGGCGCGATCGTGAGGCAGACGCTGGCAGTCAGGCTAAAGAGCAGCAATACGGTTGTAAGGGAAGCGGTCGTGAGCGATCGGGTCAGCGATCGATGGATCGATCGGAGGGAAAAGCGCAACATCAGCGGAGACTCCCGAATATCAAGGATGCACTCGATGCTCAGCCTAGCTGAATCGCCTCTAATTTTCAACCCTATCAATCCTTAGTTGGCTGAAGCGTTGACCCAATCTGGGTTGCAAAACGGAGGTGAATAGACAGGGGTGAATAGGCTGAAATTTCTGGCCCTATCAATTCTTAGATAGGTTTATTTCGGAACCTTAATAATCTGTGTAGACAAAGAATCACCATGAACGAAACCCAGAATCGTTTGCTTCTGAAGCTTGACACCTTCCAAAGCCAGTTGGTTGAGTCTATGCGTGAGGGAATCTTGTTGATTTCTGATACCTTAGAACCAACCTATCTCAATTTAAAAGCGAAGGAACTGAATCATCAATTATGGAATGGTTGCGCTCCATTTACCTCTCTGCCTCCCATTTTGTTGAATATTTCCCGTCAACTCTTTAAGCAGTTGCCACCTACGAATGAGCCGTTTGTCCTTGATTATCAAGTGAGTGAAGTACAGATCGTGCGAATTCGAGCCTGCTTATTTACCGATCGTTTGACTCCGGATACCAATGAGTCCGATCGCTGTCCCTATATTTTGGTGTTTCTGGAAGATCGCAACGATCGCTTGGCAGAAGATTTAAGAATTGAGCAACAGCAGTATGATCTGACTGAACGGGAAACTGAAGTGTTACGTCTATTACGTTGTTCCTATTCCTACCAAAATATTGCTGAAACTTTGCATATCAGCTTAAACACAGTGAAGTTTCATGTGAAAAATATTCACTCTAAAAAACGTGGCTGTTTAGAGATTGGAGCTTAGAGTTGGCAGGTAAAATACCCCATTCAAATTACTACGCTACAACGAGCTACTTCCAAATAATAAATACTACTCAGATGTGTGGGACACCATGAATAATCGATCAGCTAAAACAGAATTAAGGAAATAATCAATTACGAATTACTTCCTTAATACTAACCAACCTTGGAGGATTATTTATGTCTCAGGAAAACATCATTCGTGCTTGGAAAGATGCAGATTTTCGCAACAGTTTGAGCACAAAGGAGCGCGCGCTTTTACCGCAAGATCCCGCAGGTATGATTGAACTTTCTGATACTGATCTCAAGCATGTCGGAGGAGGAGCCAAACTTTGTGAACCGACTTGGGGACCTGTTTGTGGAAATGGAAGTACCTGCAAGCCAGAGTAAAACATCCCAGTGAGGAGAATAAATAAACTTTAATTTCCTATGCTTCTCACTGAAAATGTAGTGCTACAACGTTTATCATTTCGAACAACAAATCACGTCAAGATTAAATTGGAGAGAATTTATGTCTCAGGAAAACATCATTCGTGCTTGGAAAGATGCAGATTTTCGCAACAGTTTGAGTCGTGATGCAAAGACTGTATTGCCAGATAATCCGGCAGGACTGATTCAGCTAAATGATACAGAATTGGGTGCGATTAGTGGTGGTCAAATGCCTGATGTGCCTTGGTGCCCAATTGAATGGCGCATCATGTCTAAATGCACGTGTCAATTGAAGTAGTTCTTTGAGTTAGTTCTTTGATGCATAAGGTGATGATTAAACTGGTAACGGTGAATTCATCACCTCAACGCATACACTCTTTGTTCCTGCTTTCAACATTCACCTGAAGGATAATTATGTCTCAAGAAAATGTCATTCGTTTTTGGAAAGACGAGAGTTTTCGGAACCGTTTGAAGGATCGTGATCAGACGGAGTTGCCCGCGCATCCCGCAGGATTGATTCAGTTAAACGATGCCGATTTAGGATCTGTCGCAGGTGGCTTTAATAGCTGTCTTGCAGGCTCCCATCAACCCGTTTGTCAGGATCGGTGCGGCATCTAATTTATCTGCATCCAAGCTATCTGGCACCTTATACCAAATCAACTTGTGATTGCAACACATAACGATCCCCCTAAATCCCCCTTAATAAGGACTTTGAAAGGAATTGGCTGAATTCCCCCCTTAATAAGGGGGGCTAGGGGGGATCGGATCTGTAGCAGTGATAAATCAATTTGGTATTCGTTATCTCATTTTCCAGATGATTGGGTGCTTAGAAAGTTGAATGCCTAGAAAATTGGGTACATAGAAAATGATGGTACGGATTATCTGAAGAATATCCCGGCACCTAGAAAATCCGTACCCTCTTTACTAATATGATATCCCGCAATTCTGTCATCCATCATCGATCGAGTTTACTCAAAAGGCCCCTGTAAAACCTATGAATTATCCTGACTTTACCTCTTCTGACTGGTATCAAGCCATCAGTTTATCCGAACGAGTTACATTATTAAAAGCACCACAGCATAAAATTCTAAATATAGATCGGAAAACCAATGCTAAGCGATATATCGATCGCGATCGAGCACAGCGTTATTACGATCGCTGGAAAGCTCAATCCCCCTTCGATCGAGAGTCCTACTTTGCCCAACGATTAGCCATAGAAGGCATTAACGAAGCAGAATTTTTGCATATTTTGGGTGAATCTACCGCAGCCCTACGCGATCGCCAGACTGAACCGCCCGCTTGGTTAACCAAACTGACCCAAGCCTTTACTCAGCCACTGGCTACGGAACCAATGACCTTTCCAGATGCATTGAAAGAGACGAAAACTCTAGGATTTCTGGAACTGATTGAACCACTGATTCGCCAGGGTCGCGATCGCTTAAACGATGGTATTCAAACACTCATTCAAACCCATTCTGAGTTACCGTTTGATCCAGCGACGATCGAAAACCTATTCTGGGGCCACCTTCCTGGCCTATTGCTGAAGTTAGTCAATCGCACATTAGTACTGGAACTCAACGTAGCGCGTTTACAGGGACTTTTGCAAGGAGAAACCTCCGAAGAACGCTTCCAAAGCTTTACGCAACGGTTACGGCAACGGGATGTCGCCCTCAGTCTTTTACAGGAATATCCTGTCTTAGCAAGACAATTAACCCTTTGCATTGAGAATTGGGCAACGGTGAATTTAGAATTTCTCCAACGCCTTTGCACAGATTGGTCAATAATACGATCGCAATTCACCCCCCATCGCGAGCCAGAATTGCTCACGGAACTCATAGGTGGTGCGGGAGATAGCCATCGTGGGGGACGCAATGTGATGATTGCCAAATTTAGTTCTGGCTTTTCCATTGTTTATAAACCTCGATCGCTGTCCCTCGATCGCCATTTTCAGGAACTTCTGCAATGGATTAATCAACGGGGCGATCATGCTCCCTTTAAATTATTGAATCTCTGCGATCGGGGTCACTATGGGTGGGTCGAATTCATCACCGCCCAACCCTGTAGCACAGAAGCCGAAATTCAGCGATTTTACCAGCGTCAAGGCGGCTATTTAGCGATTCTGTACGCCTTAGAAGCCGTTGATTTCCACCATGAAAACCTAATTGCAGCAGGTGAATATCCCATCTTGCTCGATTTAGAAGCGTTGTTTCATCCTCATATTGATGAACCAGATGCCCAACAAGCCGATCAGCTAGCCGATCGTACGTTGTATCACTCTGTCTATGGCATTGGCCTACTTCCCCACCGGATTTGGTCTAATCGTCAAGCAGAAGGCATTGATATTAGCGGTCTAGGGTCTGCCGCTGGCCAATTGACACCCCACGAGGTCATTCATTGGGAAGGAGTGGGTACCGATGAAATGCGGCTGATTCGCAAGCGCATTGAATTGTCGGAGGAGCAGAACCGCCCCACCCTGAATGGAGAAGCCGTGAACGCAGCGGATTATGCAGAGGCCATTACCACTGGATTTACACAAATTTATCAATTGCTGTGTCAATATCGCGAGGAACTCCTAGCAGAACCCAGTCCACTCACACCATTTGCGAACGACACAATCCGAGTCATTGTACGTGCAACCCGTACCTATGGTCTGTTACTACTGGAAAGTTTCCATCCCGATGTTTTGCGTAATGCCCTAGATCGCGATCGTTTGCTGGATCGTCTCTGGCTGGCCGTTGAACAGAGTCCTTATTTAGCGCAGTTAATTTCCTTTGAGCAGGAAGATCTACGCAATGGGGACATTCCCCTGTTCACCACACGCCCCAATTCTCGCGATCTCTGGACAAGTTCTGGGGTGCGCATTCCAGATTTTTTAGAGCAAACCAGTTTGGCATCTGTGCAGGATCGGCTACGGCAGTTGAGTGAATCAGATTTGGTGCGACAACGCTGGATTATTCAGGCTTCCTTGACTTCGCTGTCCCTAGGAATGGAGTTGGAGTCACCCAGTCCAGAATTGCCCCAAGCCCCTGTCCACTCCCCTTTTACACCATCAGAGCAAGGGCTTAATCGCGATCGTGTACTCACTGCGGCCTGTGCCATTGGCGATCGCTTAGAAACACTGGCCTTACGGGGAACAGAGGATGTGGCTTGGATTGGCTTAAGCTGCGTCAATGAGCGCCATTGGTCGGTGGCTCCCTTGGGGTTAGATGTGTATGATGGCCTGCCGGGAGTCCTGCTGTTTCTGGCCTATCTGGGAGCTATCACCCAGGAAAACCGCTATACAGAGTTAGCTCAAGCCACATTAGTGACAGTGCAACGAAAAATTGAGCGGTACTCTTCGCAAATGTATCAAATTGGTGGATTAACTGGATGGGGTGGCATTATTTATGTGTTGACGCATTTAGGTCAATTATGGCAACAATCTGCGTTGATGACGGAAGCTGAGGCAATTGTTCAGCACATTCCAGATTGGATTCATCAAGATGAAGTGTTTGATGTAATTGGTGGTGCTGCAGGTTGCATTGGTGGTTTACGATCGCTCTACTCTTGCAATCCTTCCGAGCTAACGTTGAATGTTGCAATTCAATGTGGCGATCATCTCCTTCGCATGGCCCAACCGCAAACCCATGGAATTGGCTGGCCCAGTAGCCGTCAATCCTCCAAACCGTTAACAGGCTTTTCCCACGGCAACGCAGGCATAGCTTGGGCTTTGCTAGAACTGGCAGCACTGAGCGGAGAGTCCCGATTTCGGACAGCGGCCCTAGGTGCGATCGCCTATGAGCGCCATTTATTTTCACCGGAGCGGAGGAATTGGCCGGATCTACGAGAGTTTGCCCACTCGGTAAAGACAGGACGACAAGACCGCATGAACTTTATGACAGCTTGGTGCCACGGTGCACCTGGAATTGGCCTAGGGCGGCTCCAGTGTTTGCCCCATCTTCAGGCAGCGCAGGTGGATGATGGACAGATTCAGGCAGAAATTGAAGCCGCGATCGCCACGACGTTGGCCCAGGGCTTTGGGGGCAATCACTCTCTCTGTCATGGCAGTTTGGGCAATCTGGATTTGCTGTTGCAGGCACGGGATACTTTGCAAAAAGCGCAGTTACAGCCTCAGATCGATCGTCTAGCGGAGCAGATTCTCGACAGCATTCAATGCCAGGGTTGGCAGTGTGGCATCCCCTTAGGCGTGGAATCCCCAGGATTAATGACAGGGTTAGCGGGCATTGGCTACGGGTTGCTGCGTCTAGCGGCCCCCAGTCAAGTTCCCTCCATCTTGGTGCTGGCCCCCCCAAAACCCGCCGCTATAGACCCATTGTCCGTTCCATCGATCGTGCCGTTACAAAGGAGCCGATGATGCTATCGCCTAAAGCCACTCAATCCACGGCTCCAATTCCAAAGGTTACACGTTCTATTTTTCGTGAGGACGCCGTTCGTAATTATGTTGCTGGACAAGAGACAACCGTATTGCCTCGCATAGTTTCACCATGTACCTTTACCTATCTCTGGGCGTTACTAGGTGTGTTGGGTATCAGTAGCACGATCGCTTGGCTAACTAAACTTCCGGTCTATCTAAATCATGAGCACTTTCAAGCCCCTTCAAAACCGTCCCCTTCACAGTCGGCCCCATCAAACCCACACCCGTCAAAACCACACACCTCAAAGCCAGACTGTACGGCTGGCGTGGCTCCCAGGGGGATTTCGCCAACTCCGCGATAGATTGCGCCGACAGCCACCACGCGTCCCTGTGCGGCTTCAGTTAAACGCCGTTGAATGTGGTGCAGCCTGTCTAGCGATGATTCTCAGTTACTATGGCAGACAAACCCAGGTCAGTGAATGTAGAGAGTTCATCGGAGTCGATCGGGATGGAGTGACCGCAGAAACGATCGTCCAAGCGGCTCGGCATTATGGACTGCGCGTCAAAGCCTATTCGGTACAGAGCCTACTTGATTTTCGCTATGTGCCCCTACCGGCGATCGCCCATTGGAATTTTCAACACTTTGTTGTGGTTGAACGCTGGACACCTCAACGGATTGACATTATCGATCCGGGTAGCGGGCGCTGTCGGTTAACCGCTACAGAATTTGCGGCGGCTTTTACTGGGGTGGTCATGACCTTAGAACCGGGCAGCCAGTTTACTGCGCAGTCCCAGCAGCCATTGATGCGATGGCAGGACTACTTAGGACAGTATTTGCTCCATACACCAGGGCTGTGGCTACAAATTGTAGCGACTTCACTGTTATTACAAGGCTTAGGGCTAGCACTGCCGATTTTGACCCAACTATTAATCGATCGAGTATTACCGCTTCAGCTAACCAGCATAATGCCAATTTTGGCGATCGGGATGGTAATTTTGCTGTTAACGCAGTTGATTACGAGCTATTTACGGGGAGCACTGCTGATCTACTTACAGGCGCGCATTGACATCAAAATGATGCTGGGATTTTTTGAGCATCTCCTAACCTTACCCTTTCGCTTTTTTGAACAGCGCACCACCGGCGACTTACTAATGCGCCTCAGTAGTAATGCAATTATCCGTGAGACCTTGACCAGCCAAACTTTATCGATCGTTCTCGATGGGCTATTTGTCCTGGGCTATTTGCTGGTGTTGCTGGTACAGTCGCCATGGTTTGGAGGACTCGTTTTGTTCTTGGGGCTGTTGCAGGTGGGGGTCATCTGGGGAACGACACGATCGATGCATGACCTAACCCAACGGGATCTCTGGGCACAGGCAGAGTCCCAGGGCTATCTGGTGGAAGTGTTGAGTGGCATCCAAACTCTGAAAGCCTGCGGTGCAGAGGATCGAGCCTTTGATCACTGGTCTACGTTATTTTACAAACAACTCAATGTATCCCTGCAACGTAATCATTTAGCTACGATCGTGGATACTGCGATGTTGTGTCTACGGACGTTATCCCCTCTCATCCTATTGTGGTTGGGTGCTCAATTAGTGTTGAGTCATCTGATGAGTTTAGGGATGATGCTCGCGCTCAATGCGATCGCAGCAGCTTTTTTGATGCCATTATCTTCCCTAATCTCCAATACCCAACGGTTGCAATTAGTAGGTGCCCACCTCGATCGATTACAGGATGTTTGGATGGCTCAGCCGGAGCAGGATTGCCAGGAAGGACAACTTGCGCCCCCCCTAACCGGACAGATTGAGTTGAAGCAGGTCAGTTTTCGCTATAATCCCCAGGCTCCATGGGTCTTACAAGGCATTTCCATCACCATTCAACCAGGGCAAAAAATTGCGTTAGTAGGTCGATCGGGATCAGGCAAAAGCACCCTAGCAAAATTACTCTTGGGCCTATACGGGCCTACTAGCGGTGAAATTCTCTATGATGGCATCCCCCTGGCAGAGTTGAATTGGCGGAGTTTGCGCCGTCAGTTTGGGGTTGTGCTCCAGGAACCGTTTTTATTCAGTGGATCGATTCGCCACAATATTGCGGTGAATCATCCCAATCTCCCCTTGGCGCAGGTACAGCAAGCGGCTCAATTAGCCATGCTCCATGATGAAATTTTACGATTGCCCATGGGCTATGAAACCCGGGTAGCGGAGGGGGGGACAGGATTATCTGGGGGGCAGCGCCAACGGCTCGCGATCGCCCGCGCCATTGCGCACCAGCCCGCGATTTTACTGCTAGACGAAGCGACGAGTCATCTGGATGGCCTGACGGAAAGTTGGGTCGAGCAAAATTTAAGCCAGTTGACCTGTACGCGCATTGTCATTGCCCATCGGCTTAGTACAATTCGCAATGCTGATTTAATTTTGGTGATCGATCAAGGGACGATCGTGGAACAGGGAACCCATGGGCAGCTTTTGGCGCAGCAGGGGCATTATGCAGCATTGGTTCATAGTTCCGAAATCGAGCCTCTCACAAGGAATCAACCTGTCCAGGAATCAACCTGTTGATTGAACTTACCCGGTCTGAATAAGCCTCAATTTCTGACCCTATCAGAGATTAGGTGACTGAATATTCGGCTCATCTTGGTTCCGTAGAGGGTTTTCCGCTGCTTGAGCATAAGTTGTAGAACGCTAGAAAGAGTGATCTAATAGGCGATGGCAGCACCTTTGAAACCAGTCCAGTTAAAACCAGTCCAGTTAAAACCAATCTATCTCCTTTCAAGAGGTAACCATGAACTCTAAATCTAAGCCTAGCAAAAAGAATAATTTCTTCCCTCCAATCGTAACCCTGGGAGATGCCCAAGCGGTTGCACAACAGGGGACTTGGGCGGCTTGCTTTGTGATGGGTATGACCACGATCGTGGCGATAGCATCGATGTTTGGACTCTTGCCAGCAACGTTTCCTGTCAATGCTTGGGCACTGATCGATGCAGCATTGTTTGCAGGAATTGCTTGGGGGATTTATCAAATGTCACGGGTAGCAGCCCTGGCCGGTTTAATCATCTATTGCATAGAGCGAGTTTATATGCAGATTGCCCTAGGGCCAAAGGTGGGAGCCGGGATTATAGTGACCATGCTTCTGATTTGTGCCTTTATCAATGCGGTTCGGGGAACCTTTGCCTATCATCGTTTGAAACAAGAGGGGCCACGATCGGTTGAGTAGACGATTGCATTGAACAGAAGCAACTCATCACGCTCCGTAACGACTTATCTCAGCCGCTCGCTTCTCCTCTCTAGGATCTAGTAAACTGCTGCTGACGTCGATCGCGGGGCACTTTCCCTGTTGTTTACTCTACCTCCAGAGAATCCCATGGCGAATCTACCGCAATGGCTGCAGCCGTTTTCCGGCGGGGCTAGACTGCTGGGCGGAATGCTGCTGCTGGCTCCATCGCTGGTCTGGCCTGTTCTGGTGCTTCCCAGGCCCAGTCAGGCGCAGATCGTGGGGGATGGAACCCTGGGAACGCAGATCAATGGCTCGGCGATCGCACCCTGTACGGGGAATTGCACGATTACTAATGGCACAATTCGCGGAGACAATTTATTCCATAGCTTTCGCCAATTTTCTTTACCGAATCGTGATGTTGCGGGGTTTGTGACGGCTCCGACCATTCGGAATGTGATTGTGCGGGTAACGGGCGTGGGAGAACCGTTTATTTCTACCATTAACGGCACGATCGCCACTAGCAATCCAGCCAATGTTTTCCTACTGAATCCCAACGGCATTATCTTTGGCCCTCGGGCTGCTGTGAACATTGGGGGTTCATTTTTAGCCACGACGGGCGATCGCCTGCAATTTGCCGATGGCACTGTTTTGCGGACTGCTGACCCAGCGCCCTTGCTGACCCTCAGCGTACCGATCGGGGTGCAAATGGGACAGACTCCGGGCGAGATTCGTTCAGCTATGCGGATTGGTGCAGGTGTAAATAGTCAGTTTACGGATTTTGCACTCATTGGCGGCAATATTGTTTTAGATAATTCGTTTATCTTTGCACCAGGGCACCAGATTCAATTAGTCAGCCTTGGGCCGATCGGAGCAGTCGCGCTAGATTTGAACGGCGATCGTCTGAATGTTGCTCTACCCCTACCCATTAATACTCCCCAGCAAGATATTACGTTAACCAATGAATCAGTTTTGAGAATAACATCCAGCCGGGGAAGCGGTGGCATTCAACTGGCTGGGCGTACTCTCTTTTTAAATAAAAGCGTCTTGATTGCGGGCATTGACAGAGGTAGCGATAATTCCCCCAGCTATCAAGCTGGTAATATCACAGTGAATGCCACAGAAAACTTACAACTCACCCAAGGAGCCGCGATTTCCAATGAAGTTCCCAGAGGAACGATCGGACAAGGAGGAGACATCTACATCACTGCAAGGAATATTCAAGCCTTCGATGGTTCCAACATCGCTACTCGAACTGCAGGGGGCGGCAATGCAGGCAAAGTTCAGGTCACTGCAAATGCTATCACGCTTGCTGGTGTTTCACCTAGAGATATTGGTAGTGGAATTGGTAGTATTACACTAGACTCAACAGGGAATGCACGGGGAGGCGATGTCATTGTCAAAACCCATTTACTGACGATGACTCAGGGATCAACGATTCTTTCCAGTAACTTTGGCAATGGGATTTCGGGGGATGTGCAGGTGACTGCGAAGATGATTACCCTCGATGGCAGTACGCCAAAGAACCAATCGCCTACGGGCATTGCCAGTCAAGTGGTGTCTAATATCAAGGGGCAGGGGGGCAATATTACGGTTGATACAGATTCCCTAACTGCGACCAATGGGGCGAACATTTCCGCCAGTACCTTTGGCATTAGCAATGCGGGAAATGTGAAAATTAATGCAAAAACGATTGTTCTAGAGGGCACAACTCCGAGTGGTAGCTCCAGCAGTGGCATTTTTAGTGCGGTGAATAATACAGGAATTGGCCAAGGGGGAGAAATTATTGTCCAGACTGGAGTTTTGCAAATGGCCCGAGGAGCAGCCGTTTCTGCTAAAACGTTTGGAGAGGGAAAGGCGGGGAATGTTCGCATTATTGCCGATCGAATCAGCGTAGATGGCGTCACTCCGGATGGCCAATTTGCGACAGCTATCACTAGTGAGGTAGGACGTACTGGAAAAGGGGAGGGTGGCAATATTGCAGTGCAAGCGCGATCGATCGATATCACCAATGGAGCGTTAATAAGTACCAGCAACCTCAGTACTGGCCAAGCTGGCAATCTGGAGATTAGTGCGGAAACGATTCGGTTATTAAATGGCAGTGAGATTAGAGCTGGATCTGTTTCGGGCAATGGTGCAAATATTAAGCTGAATGTGCGAAATTTACTTTTGATGCGTAATAATAGCAACGTTTTAACCAGTGCGGGAACCATTCAAACGGGAGGTAATGGGGGAAATATTACGATCGAGGCACCTTTTATTCTGGGAATATTGCGAGAGAATAGCGACATTCGTGCCAATGCCTTTACGGGGAATGGCGGCAACATCACAATTAACACCAACGCGATCTACGGTTTGCAATTTCAACCCAACCTTACCCCTTTCAGTGACATTACCGCCAGTTCTCAATTTGGTTTGAATGGTACGGTGACTCTCAATACCCTCAACATCGACCCCAACCGAGGACTTATCACCCTGCCCACAAACTTAACTGATCCAGCCCAAAAAATTTCCCAGGACTGTCAGCCTGGTCAGCAAGCCTCCAGAAGTTCCTTTATCGTCAGCGGGCGGGGAGGCATTCCCCTCAGCCCCGAGCAACCCTTGGAAAGCGCCGTGGGGATGGCCCCGTGGGTTCCTCTGCCCGATGCATCCGCCCCCGGCCCAGCAGTCATCCTCGATCGGGTGGTCTGGCCCGTTCTGCCCCATCCAACCCCGATCGTGCAGGCCCAGGGCTGGCAACGGGAACCCGACGGTACGGTCAAACTGGTGACTGCGATGCCAACGGGGGGGGTGCGGTTGGGTGGGACTGTGGAAAATTGTCTCGCAAAATTGTGGCAAGACTAGCACTGCACTGAGATTCGTTAAGAAACCTCTAATTTCCCTAGAAAAGTGAGCCTGAGACAGTTTAGAATCAGGCTTTCTAGCCATGTTTAGTCAATTTATTTTTCATGCAACCTTTTTTCATACCCCAGTGTAAATAAGACTGTGAAGCATTTCCTTCAACAATCGCTATGCATCTTCGCCAAGAACTGATCGCGTTATTTTCAACCTTTGTCCAATTTGAGGACGATCGCTTTTCCAGTTGGGCGACGGATGCACGATTGCGCCGTCATATGCAGCAATATCTGAGTACGCAGCGTCTTAGTATGCAGCATCTTAGTGTTCAAAATCTTAGTGTTCAGAATCTTAGTGTTCAGAATTTTAGTACGCCGGGGCAAAACCGCGACCTATCCCATTCTGACCTATCCCATTCTGAAGGGGAATGGACGTTATATTGGCATCAACGCTGGGTACAGAGCGATTCTCCTTCATCGAACTCGCTCCCGCTGGGCCATCTCACCGCTTACTTGCAGGAATCCTGCTACTGGGCTGCCAGCCAAACCCTGCGGAAAGTAGCCAATGTTCCCTTAGCAGCACAATACGGTTTATCCGACTATTTTCAAATTGCCATTGCCAAGGTAGAGACAGTTCTGAAGCAATTTAACCCCGATCGGGGAACCCGCTTAAAAAACTTCGCTCACCTCGCCTTCTCCAGCCTCTTACGGGATTACTTACGACAACGGCAGGACGTAGCACTGTGTACGAATCTGGGATTGCTACGCAGAACTAGTAAAAAACGATTTCTGGAAGCCTTAGAGCAAGTGGGCTTATCATCCGGGGAAATCGCTCAATATCGGCTGGCTTGGACCTGTTTCAATGCGCTCTACGACCGATCGTTGCAAAATCCGTCGCAATCCGTCTCGCTCCCATCGGCTCAAGCACCGTCAGGGATCCAGCAATTTTCTAACCTAGATCCCGAACTGAGCCTTGCCATCAGCCAACTCTACAACCGTGAACGCCATAGCCAGATCGATCGAACTGCACCGGAATGCCAACCGGAGACCCTTGAACGCTGGCTGAATCAATGCGCCGCCTGGGTACGCAGTTATCTCTATCCATCCGTGGAGTCTTTAAATCGTCCGCTTTTGGGGGAGGAAACAGACACCGACTTTCAGGAAAGTTTAGCCGATCCCCAGGGGGAGTCGTTTCTGGCAGCGCTGATCGCCCAGGAAGACCTTCAGGAACGCCAACGCCAACGGGAACATTTGCACCAAGCGATCGCGACTCGTTTGGCCACCCTAGAGCCGCAATCTCAAGAGATTCTACGTCTTTACTACCAGCAGGGGTTGACTCAACAACAGATGATGCAGTACTTACAAATGAGTCAGGCTACAGTGTCTCGACGGTTGACTAAAGCCAGAGAAACGTTATTGCTTAAAATCGTGGAATGGAGCCAGGAACAGTTGAATATTTCTCCTACGCCGAACCTAATAAAAGATATGAGTGCTGCTTTAGAAGAATGGCTGGGCGTTTACTACGGTCAACCCAATCCTGTCTCTAGCAGTCCCAGTGCGGGTAAGGAGAGAGTGTCATGATTGAGTTTGCCGATCCCAAGGAATGGTGGCTGGAACTTTCACCCAGTTTGCGGGCGGAGGCCGATCGCCAAAGTCAGCAAATCCCTGCCAGTGATAGGCTGCTGGGCCAGCAGCGTGCCTATGTAAACCGCCTTTGTTTACAGCGATCCTTGACTTGGTTGCGGGAGGATCAGCCGGAGGTAACTCCTTGGTTACCGGATACGGAGTGGCCTGCGCTCTGGGAATTTGTCAATGGATCTGCGGTCACGATCGGGGCGACCCGGTTGATTTTGTTGCCGAGTCAGGCGATCGATGATGGCGAGTTAGAAGTACCCCAGGAATGGGTGGATATTCCCAGTTGGGTGGGGGATTATTATCTAGCAGTACAGGTGCGCCCAGACCAGGGTTGGTTACGGGTTTGGGGCTATGCAACCCATGAAGACTTAAAGTCGATCGCCACCTATGATTCCCGCGATCGGACTTACTCCCTAGCAGCGGAACAGTTAACCCAGGACTTAAATGTGCTGTGGCTCACGGTGCAGCTTTGTCCCAGGGCGCAGACCCGTACCCTGGTTGCACCTTTACCCGAACTCTCTCCAACGCAGCTAGAAGCCCTGATTTTAAATTTAAGCAATCCGGAAATCGCCTTTCCTCGACTAGCAGTTCCCTTTGCCAGTTGGGGAGCGTTATTGCAATCGCCAACAGCACGACAGCAATTATTACAACAGCGGTTACAACAACATGCACAAAGTAATCTACAAAATCATTTGCAAGAACAATTACGGACGCAAATAATACAAGAATCAATCCAAGAGCCACCGCAAAAATCACGGCAAGAATCGCCAACATCTTTACAACAAAACCACCCAGTCACCCACTTGCGAGATTGGTGGCAAGGTCAATTTTCGGATCTGTGGCAGGCGATCGATGCGGTTTTGTTGCCTCATTTGTTGCCTCAACAGTGGGCTACGGCCTGGAGGAGCGATCCAGCACAATCCTCTGGGACAATCAGTCGCATGAAAGTCCTAGAATTCGGCAGTTATCCCGGTGAAGAATCGATCGCGCTGATTTTGAGCCTGACGCCTGTGGATGCCTCGCTGACGGAAATTCGGCTTCAGATCTGCCCCACGGGAGATGATCCGTGTCTACCGCAGGCCGTTCAGGTTAGATTACTAGATGGGGCTGGTCAGGAAATTGGACAGGCTCGGGCAACGGTGACGGAAACGATTCATCTGCAATTTACAGCAGAGGTGGGCGAAGGCTTTCAAGTGGAGGTGATTTCCGGTGACCAGCGACTCGTTGAGGGGTTTGAAGTGTAGCAAAGATTGAGGCTAAGAGGCGGACATGGTCAAACGAGTTGTCCTACGGTTAGAGGGAACGCTGGAACAAGGCTTCCAAGCCACCCTTGAGGTTGGAGAACTCGGTCGGCTCCCGGAAATGGAAGCAACGGGTTCTCTCCCGGCAGCAGTAGCTTTGCTGGACAGTTTGGAGCGCTGGCGATCGCTCTATCGACAGGGGGCGTATCCAACGCGGATTACGTTGCAGCAAATTACCGTGCGCATGGGGCGTCTGAACCATCTGGAAGACTGTCGCCGCGCGGCTAAGCTGCTGCAAACCCAACTACAACAATGGTTAGCTGCTCCTGAATTCCATGGCATCGATCGGCAATTGCGCGAGTCCTTAAACCTTCAAGATCCGGTGCAATTATTATTGCGATCGTCCGATCGACGGTTACATTGGTTGCCCTGGCATTTATGGGATTTTTTTGAGCGGTATGCCCAGGCGGAACTGGCCATTAGTGCAATGCCGGGACGCCTGGAATCCCCACAACTCACGCCGCAATCATTGGATTCCGATGCGATCAAACTCCTGATGATCCTCGGCGATCGGCAGGGGCTGGACACCAGCGCAGAACAGCAATTTCTGCACGAT
This sequence comes from Alkalinema sp. FACHB-956, assembly GCF_014697025.1. Classification (NCBI taxonomy): domain Bacteria; kingdom Bacillati; phylum Cyanobacteriota; class Cyanophyceae; order Leptolyngbyales; family Leptolyngbyaceae; genus Alkalinema; species Alkalinema sp. FACHB-956. The sequence continues at coordinate 106,687 of NZ_JACJRC010000018.1, forward strand.
TTGCCCGATACAGAAGTGACGTGTTTGGTCGAACCATCGCGCCAACAGATCACCGATTCTCTGTGGAACCAGTGCTGGGATATTTTATTTTTTGCGGGCCATAGCCAAACGGAGGACCACCAAGGACGCATTCATCTAAATCCCCAGGAAAGCCTGACGATCGAAGAACTCAAATACGGTTTACGCAGCGCGATCGCCCATGGCCTGCAATTGGCAATTTTTAATTCCTGTGATGGCTTGGGGTTGGCCTATGAGTTGGATGGGTTGCATCTACCGCAACTCATTCTGCTACGGGAACCTGTGCCCGATGCCGTAGCCCAGGACTTTGTGAAACATTTTCTGACAGCCTTTTCCCAGGGTAAATCGTTATATCTGGCGGTGCGGGAAGCACGGGAACGGCTCCAGGGGCTGGAAGGGCAATATCCCTGTGCCAGTTGGCTCCCGATGATTTATCAAAATCCAACGGTGATACCGCTGACCTGGCAGACATTACTACAGCAATATCAGTCACATTCCCCAGATTTAGCTCCAGCAATTCAATCAGTAACAATTAATACTCCTAGAACTCAGTCTCGATTTTTAGCTGGACTGCGTTTTTTTCTAATTCATTTAGCCATTGCTGCGGGAATAATAGCACTGCGTCACTGGGGATTTCTGCAATCGTTGGAAATCGCGGCCTTCGATCGCTTGATTCAGCTCCATGCCAACGAAGCGCCCGATCCGCGCTTACTCGTCATTCTCGTGACCGATGACGACGTTCAAGCCCAATCACCCAGCGATCGGCGCGGTTCCCTGTCCGATGCAACCCTGGCGCAACTGTTCCAACGCTTGGCAACCTATCAACCTCGGGTAATTGGCTTAGACATCTACCGAGATTTTGCCGTCAATCCCCAGTATCCTGCGTTGGTGAAGCAACTACGGCGGACCGATCGCTGGGTGGGGGTGTGCAAAGTGGGAGAAATCGAACGCCAGGAAAGCGGAGTGGCCCCACCACCGGAACTTCCCGCTGCCCAAATTGGCTTTAGTGATTTGGTGTTAGATGCCGATCAGGTGGTGCGTCGCCATTTGTTGAGTATGACGCCTGCGCCGTCGTCCCGCTGTGTGGCTCCCTATGCGTTGAGTGTTCAACTAGCCTTGCGATATTTGGATGCCCAAGGCATTGCGTTAAGCTTTCCAAATCCTGAGACTTGGCAGTTAGGCTCCCTGAAGTTCCATCCCTTGAAAGCGCCGATCGGGGGCTACCAAACGCTGGACGATCGGGGTTATCAGATTCTGTTGAACTATCGAGCAGCCCGATCGCCCCAGGGCGGCATTCGTCAGGTCACGCTGGGGCAAGTGTTGCGGGGGGAAGTCAATCCAGCGGCAATTCGCGATCGCATTGTCCTGATTGGGACGATCGCGGAAGGCACCCATGATTATTGGTTAACGCCCTACCGCAACCTACGAGGCGAGCAACAAGCCCTGCCGGGGGTGGTGTTGCAGGCGCAAATGACGAGCCAACTGGTGAGTGCAGTCTTGGATGGGCGACCGTTAATTTGGGCTTGGCCGCTGTGGGTAGAATGCCTGTGGATTGCGACTTGGGTGCTGTGGGGCGGAACTTTGGCGAGGGTGATTCGTCAGCCGACCTATCTGGGTTTGGCGATGGTGGGGACGATCGCGCTGATGATGAGCCTTTGCTGGGGGCTGTTTATTCAACTGGGTGCATGGGTTCCCCTGGTACCGGAGGTATTGGGAGTGATATTAAGCGGAACAGTGGTGCGATCGATGGAAAGAAGACATGATACAAGCAGTCATGAATCTCCATCAATCCTGCCATGAATTAAGCATGAGGGTATCAGAATGACCAGACAGCCCCCGGAAACGCCTCCCCAACGCAGCCCACAGCACGCGATCATCCCCTGCACGATCGGTCTGATGGTGCTGCCGCTGTGTTCTTTACTCTGGTCTGTATCGTGGGCTGGGGCAGTGCAGGCGCAATCCCTGGGGGGGACGCTCCAGTCTACTCCCCAAGCTGGGCCGCTGGGTCAAACGAGCACCTTTACGCCGCCGCCCCCGCCACCCGATCGGGATTCTCCTGGGCGTCGGGGGGGTGGCGCGGGCCGCCGGGAACATCCTCCCGACAGTCCTGGGCCGAGCCCCTTCGATCTGTTTACACCGCCACCGCCACCCCCCGATCGGGATGCGCCGGGAAATCGAGGTGGAGGTGCAGGCCGAGGCTGTGGCGTGGGGAGTCAGACGTTGATGGCGTTGGTCCCGGAATATCATCAAACGTTGTCCTCTGGGGGAGAAATTACGAAGGTCTGGGGCACGACGATCGCAGAACGGCCTACGTTGTGGTTTTATGTGCCCTATGCCGCTGCGGATGGGGTGTCGCTGGAGTTTGTGTTGCAGGATCAGGCCAATCCTGCCAATGATATCTATCGCACTCGGGTGGTTGCGCCTGCAACTCCGGGGATTGTCAGGGTTGCTTTACCGGATCAGGTGCCCAGTTTGCTCCCTGGCAAGTTGTACCAGTGGTATTTGAAAGCGCGGTTGCAATGTCAGGCGAGTCAGCCTGGAAGCCCTGCCCAAGTGGTGAAGGAGCAAATTAATGGATGGGTTCAACGAGTTGATCCTAACCCGTCCTTGGCGACGCAATTACAACAGGGCACCCCCCCACAACGCGCTACGCTTTACCGGCAAAATGGCATCTGGTTTGATGCACTCAATGCATTAGCTGAACTCCGTCTGGCTGATCCTAACAATCCACAGTTAACGGAAGATTGGAAACGTTTGTTGCGATCGATCGGGCTAGAAGCGTTAGCTGAGAAGCCCATTGAGAAGAAACCTAGCAATGATTGATGGTTGAGGGGAAATTACGGATGGTTGGAAAGCGGATCAAGGCTCCAGGGCTGGTCTTAGGGGTGCTGTTAATGACGATCGGGCCTAGTGTTGCGATCGGGCCTGTACCTGTCGCGATCGCTCAAACGAATCCTGCTACCCCAAAAGCAGAAGCTCAACAACTTCTCCAGCAAGGCATTCAGCAGTTTCAAACCGGCCAATTTGAAGCGGCACTACAATCTTGGCAAAAGGCATTAACAATTTACCGAGCAATTAAAGACCAACAAGGCGAAGGGGATGCTTTGGGGAATTTGGGAGCCGCTTACAATGTTATGGGTAATTACCCAAAAGCCATCGAATATCATCAACAAAGTTTAGCGATTGCACAACAAAACCAAAGTAGACGCAGTGAAGGCAACATTCTAGGGAATCTGGGAAATGCTTACCTTTCACTAGGCGACTATCCCGAAGCAATCGAATATTATGAAAAAAGTTTAGCGATTGCACGAGAAATTAAAGACAAACGGGGAGAAGGTAATTTTCTCGGCAATCTGGGAATTGCGTATAATGCGCTGGGTAACTATCCTAAAGCGATCGCATATCAGGAGCAAAGTCTAGCCATTACACGACAACTTAAAGACCGACGGGGGGAAGGTGCTGCACTGGGTAATCTGAGTAATGCTTATGATGCGCTAGGTAACTATCCCAAAGCGATCGCATATCAGGAGCAAAGTCTAGCCATTGCACGACAACTCAAAGACCCACTAGGAGAAGGTGCTGCACTGGGCAGCCTGGGAAATGCGTATAATGCGCTGGGTAACTATCCCAAAGCGATCGCATATCAGGAGCAAAGTCTAGCCATTGCACAGCAACTCAAAGACCCACTAGGGGCAAGCCAAGCTCTGGGCAGTTTAGGCAATGCTTATAATGCGTTGGGCAACTATCCCAAGGCAATCGAATATCATGAAAAAAGTTTAGCCATCAAGCGAGCACTCAAAGACCGACGGGGGGAAGGAATTTCTCTGGGAAATCTGGGCAATACTTATTATTTACTAGGCAACTATTCCAAAGCAATTGAGTATCAGGAGCAAAGTCTAGCCATTGCACAGCAACTCAAAGACCGACGGGGGGAAGGTGTCTCTCTGGGAAGTCTGGGCAATGCTTACTTGACACAGGGCAACTATTCCAAAGCGATTGCATATTACGAACAGAGTTTAACAATCAATCGAGAAATCAAAGACAGAAAAGGGGAAAGCATTTCTCGCAGTAATTTAGGTCTTACCTTACTCAAGCTAAATCGATTACCCGAAGCAGAATCCAATTTACGGTCTGCCATTGCCATTCAGGAGTCTCTACGCACAGGACTCACTGATCGTAATAAAATCTCGATTGCCGATACCCAGAAAGATGCCTACATCAATCTCCAGAAAGTCTTAATTACCCAGAAAAAGTCGGAAGCAGCTCTGGAAATTGCGGAGAGAGGTCGGGCACGAGCATTAGTCGAGTTACTCGCCTCTCGGTTTAATTATGAATCTCAGGTAGATCTGCAAAAAACAATTCAGGCTCCCAATATTAATGCCATTCGCCAAATTGCTAAAACACAAAATGCAACGCTGGTACAATATTCGATCGTTTCTAGTGAGCAACTCTACATTTGGGTCATTAAGCCAACCGGTGAAATTACATTCCGATCAACCCAGCTGGATTCCTCGCAACCGCTGGCGCAACTAGTCAGCAGTAGTCGCAGTGAGATGGGTGTGCGCGGACGGGCAGGCATTCAAATCGCCCGACAACCAACGCCATCTGACCAACCCAATCCCTTAGCAAAACTCTATCAGTCCCTAATTGCTCCGATCGCCCAAGACTTACCCACCGACCCCAAACAACGCGTCATTTTCCTGCCCCAGGGTGAACTGTTCCTGGTTCCCTTTGCCGCCTTACCCGATGCCCAAAATCGCCCCTTAATCGAACGTCATACAATCTCTACTGCGCCTTCTATCCAAACCCTCGCCCTAACACAAACCCTCGCCCAACGGCCTAAAAACAAGGGAGGCGCAGTCATCGTCGGTGACCCCACCATGCCGATCTACAAAGATGAACCCCTGCAACCCTTACCTGCGGCCCGTCAAGAAGCGATCGCCATTAGCCAACAACTCAACACTCCACCACTCATCGGTGCCCAAGCCACCAAAGCTACGGTCTTGCAACAAATGCCCAATGCCCGTTTACTCCACTTTGCCACCCATGGCTTACTCGATCCGGTGCAAGGCGATATTCCTGGCGCGATCGCCCTAACGCCCAGTGGGCAGGATAATGGCTTCTTAAGTGCAGCTGAAATTTTTAACTTAAAACTCAATGCGGATTTAGTTGTTCTGAGTGCCTGCGATACGGGACGAGGTGAAATTACTGGTGATGGCGTGGTGGGATTATCGCGATCGTTCATTGCGGCAGGGGCACCCAGCGTGATCGTTTCTTTATGGGCCGTGAATGACCAATCCACCAGCGAGTTAATGCAAGAGTTTTATCGACAACTCAAGCAGCAACCTGATAAAGCCCAAGCCCTCAGACAAGCTATGCTCATCACCAAACAGCGTTATCCCGATCCCAGTCATTGGGCCGCCTTTACGCTGGTGGGTGAAGCGCAGTAGGTGTTTAATATAATTTCCAAGGTTAATGATTAAAATAACAGAGATGAAGAAAGAAATTACGGAAAAAAGAATCCTTAGAAAATCTACAAACCTTCATCACATAGTTTTGAGAGTGCTATTAATGACGATCGTGCCTGGTGTTGCGATCGAACCGATACCTGTCGCGATCGCGCAAACGAATCCTGCTGCCCCAAAAGCAGAAGCTGAACGATTACTCCAGCAAGGTATTCAGCAATATCGAATCAGTCAATTTGAAGCCGCATTACAATCCTGGCAACAGGCATTAATACTCTATCGATCGATCAACGATCGAAAAGGAGAAGGCAACTCTTTGGGCAATCTGGGACTGATTTATGATGTGTTGGGCAACTACTCTAAAGCGATCGAATTTCAGGAACAACGTTTAGCCATTACAAGAGAAATCAAAGACCGACGAGGAGAAGGTCAATCTCTGGTCAATTTGGGGAATAGTTACAAAGCTCTAGGTAATTACTCAAAAGCAATCGAATTTCAGGAACAAAGCTTAGCCATTGCAAAAGAAATCAACGATCGATCAGGAGAAGGTGCTGCGCTGGGAAATCTGGGAAACGCTTACAATGCACTAGGCAACTATCCGAAAGCGATTGAATACCATGAGCAATATTTAGCCATTGCACGGGAACTTAAAGACCGACAAGGAGAAGGACAAGCGCTCGGTAACCTAGGCGTGGTCTACAGTGCACTGAGTGACTATCCCAAGGCCATTGTATATCAGGAACAACGTTTGGCTATTGCGAAGGAAATCAAAGACCGACGAGGAGAAGGACAAGCATTCGGCAATTTGGGAAATGCTTACTTTTCGTTGGGTAACTATCCGAAAGCGATCGAATATCAGGAACAACGTCTAGCCATTGTGCAGGAAATCAAAGACCGACGGGGGGAAGGTGCTGCGCTAGGAAATCTGGGAAATGCCTATGATGCATTAGGCAACTATCCCAAGGCGATCAAATATACTGAGCAAAATTTAGCCATTTCAAAAGAAATTAAAAATCGACAGGGGGAAAGTACTGCACTAAGAAATTTGGGAAATGTTTACTTATCGCTGGGCAACTATTCTAATGCCATTACATATTATGAACAAAGTTTAGCTATTTCAAAGGAAATCAAAGACCGACAGGGAGAAGGCCAATCGCTAGGAAATCTGGGGAGTACTCATTATTTACTGGGCAACAATCTTAAGGCAATTGAATATCACCAACAAAGTTTAGCCATTGATCGGGAAATCAAAGACCGACGAGGGGAAAGTGCTAGTCTAGGCAATCTGGGAAATGCCTATGATGCACTAGGTAACTATCCCAAAGCGATTGAATATCATACTCAACATTTAGCTATTGCAAAAGAAATAAAAGATAGATCCGGGACAGGGGCTAGTCTAGGCAATCTAGGGAATGCTTATTATTCACTGGGAAACTATTCCAAAGCTATTGAATACCATGAACAACGTTTAGCGATTGCACGAGAACTCAAAGATCGGCAAGGGGAAAGCACCGCTTTCAATAATTTAGGACTTACCTTACTCAAGCTGAATCGATTGCCCGAAGCAGAATCCAATCTACGGTCTGCCATTGCCATTCAAGAATCCCTTCGAACGGGATTGACCGATCGTAATAAAATATCCATTGCGGATACCCAGAAAAATGCCTACCGGATTCTCCAACAAGTCCTCATTGCTCGGAAACAACCGGAAGCAGCCCTAGAAATTGCAGAAAGAGGACGGGCACGGGCACTAGTTGAATTACTGGCTGCCCGTTTTAGCAATCAGTCACTAACTGATTTGCAAAACACGATTCAAGCCCCGAATATTAACACCATTCGCCAAATTGCTAAAACACAAAATGCAACATTGGTGCAATATTCGATCGTCTATGGGAACCAACTCTATATCTGGGTCATTAAACCCACGGGTGAAATTACATTCCGATCGACCCAGCTTGATTCATCTCAACCTTTGACACAATTAGTCAGCAATAGTCGCAGTGATTTAGGGGTACGTGGACGGGCAGGCATCAAGATCTCTCAACAATCGCCCCCATCGTCCCAAACAGATCCCCTGGCTCAACTCTACCAATTCCTGATTGCCCCGATCGCCCAAGACTTACCCACCGGCCCCAACCAGCGCGTCATTTTCCTGCCCCAGGGTGAACTCTTCCTGGTTCCCTTTGCCGCCTTACCCGATGCCCAAAATCGCCCCTTAATCGAACGTCATATAATCTCTACTGCGCCTTCTATCCAAACCCTCGCCCTAACACAAACCCTCGCCCAACGGCCTAAAAACAAGGGAGGCGCAGTCATCGTCGGTGACCCCACCATGCCGATCTACAAAGATGAACCCCTG